>CAYORE010000106.1:0-2265 GCA_964406325.1 uncultured Bdellovibrionales bacterium
GGAATTCATTAAGAGAAAAAAAGAAAATCCGGCATTGGTTGATACCCCGGTGGTAATATACGATAATCTTAACAGTGAGGAAGAAAAAGAGCTTGTTTTAAAAGCCGGAGCAAAGGATTTTATCGCTAAAGGAGCGGCTTCGCCGGCGGAAATAGTTCAAAAAGTTTCTCGAGCAATGCAACAGGGAGATTATTTATTGCAAATAGACCCTTACGCTTTGGACGCTCAGCCGTTTATTGAAAATTATCACTTAAATAAAAATTTTGAGTGCGATAACTGTGGTAGTCCATTGGCAATCAAACTACGAGCGTACAAAGGAAGGGACTTAACGGCTAAAATAGTCTGTCCCAACTGCGGAAAGGAGTATTTATAACAGTTTTGTTAAGCAGATCAAAGGCTATAATTGAGTATCTTTTAAAAATCATTTTTAATCACTAAACAGAAACAACGCCTGACTTTGTTGGGCGTTTGAGGTTTTGGTGGCAAAAAAGTTAAATGACAATATGAAAAATAATTGGAAAATAAAAAATAAGGAGGAGAAAGGGCGGGAGAGATTGTTCCCGGATTTAGAGCCGATAGTTGAAAATATTTTGGTTCAGAGAGGGATTGATACGAAAAAGAAAAAAGAGGAATTTTTACACCCAAGCTACGAGGAACATATTCACGATCCGTTATTGCTAAGCGACATTGAAAAAGCTGTCGCCAGAATTATACAAGCCAAAAGAGACAAGGAAAAAATTTGTATCTATGGCGATTATGATGTTGATGGTATTACTTCAGCAACTATTCTGTATGATTTTTTGCAACAAATAGGAGTACGAGCATTTACTTATCTGCCGGATCGAAATAAAGAAGGGTATGGTTTAAACAGAAAGGCCATAGATTATATTGTTGAAAAAGAAGCGGATTTAATTATAACGGTTGATTGTGGAATTACCAGCCGAAGTGAAACTGAATATGCTCAAAAACAAGGATTGGATATAATTATCACTGATCACCACTTTGTTCCTCAAGAAATACCCAAAGCCTTGGCGATTATCAATCCTAAAAAAGAAAAGGATGCTTATCCGGAAAAAATGTTGGCGGGAGTCGGTGTCACTTTTAAATTTATTCAAGCCATCGCCCAAAAAATCAAAGGGTATGACAAGGAGCAATTAAAATGGTTTTTGGATTTAGTTGCTGTCGGTAGCGTGGCCGATTGTGTACCTCTCTTAGGGGAAAATAGAACTCTAACAAAATTCGGCTTAATTGTTTTGGCGAAAACGAAACGAGTCGGTTTAAAACAACTTTTTGAGGTGGGACGAGTAAAAATAAATCCCGCCCAATTACCAACCGGAGAGCAGATAAGTTTTCAGATTGCTCCTCGCATTAATGCCGCCGGCAGAATGGATCATGCCAGTGCCGCCTATAAATTGTTAATTTGCTCCGAAAAAGAAACAGCCGAAGCGAGAGTTTTGGCCCTGGAAATTGAAAGTCAAAATAAACATCGGCAAAAAGTGACTCAGGAAACTATTAGAGAAGTTGAGGGGCGCTTGATGACGGAGGATTTGCCACCGGCGATAATTGAAAGTTCGGAGCACTGGCAACTGGGAGTGGTAGGTTTGGTAGCGGGAAAAATTACCGACAAATATAATTGTCCCAGTATTATTTTACAAGACCGCGGAGAAACTTTGAAAGGTTCCTGTCGGTCGGTACCACAGTTTCATTTAATGGAAGCCTTAACGAAATTGACGGATTTGTTAGAGAAATTCGGTGGACATTCCCAGGCAGCCGGTTTAACCATAAAAAAAGAAAATTTAAAAGAGTTTAAAGATAGGTTTTTGCAATTGGTAAAAATGGCGAAAATAAGCGACCGGAAAAAAAGTGTTGAAATTGATGCAATAGTTAAAATTAATAAAATTAACAATAAACTATTAGATGAATTAATGTTGATGGAGCCCTTTGGGCAAGGCAATGAAAAACCGAAATTTTTATCAAAAGAAGTTGTTGTGCAACGAGTGGTGTATCTGGGAGAAGAAAAAAAACATCTGAAAATTTGGGTGGGGGAGGATATGGATTTGGAAGAAAATTTGGAGTTAATTTTATTTAATTATCAGAACAACGGAGAAATTTTCGGTTCCGCCAAAAAACAAATCCCCCTGAAAGCTGATGGAACTTTAGAGCTAACGCCCACTCAAAAAGTTAATGTTGTCTATACTTTGGAAGAAAATATTTGGAACGGACGACGGTCAATACAAGGACGCATTGTTGATTTGGAGGTGGTGT
>CAYORE010000107.1:0-3003 GCA_964406325.1 uncultured Bdellovibrionales bacterium
AAAAATTGACTTATCTTGTCGGGTAATTTACACTTAAAGATGTAGTATAATTTTATGTTGAATTTTTTTCAAAAAAATAAATATTCTTTGGCGTTGGTGGTGGTGACGCTTATTGTCATTTTTTCTCAGGCCTATAATATGTTCGGGTATCCTTACTATGAAAACGATGAAGGGATTTATATGTCTCAGGCCTGGTCTGTATTGACTCAAGGAAAATTATCTCCTTATACCTACTGGTATGACCACGCTCCCGCCGGATGGTTCTTTCTTGCCGGTTGGATTAAATTGACCGGTGGATTTTTTACTTTCGGTCCCAGCGTTAATTCCGGGCGAGCATTAATGTTTGTCTTGCATTTATTAAGCGCTTGGTTTATATTTGTCATTGTTAAAAAGTACACGGAAAATATTTGGGCAAGCTTATTATCCGTACTGCTTTTTACGGTGTCGCCTTTACTTATTTATTATCAAAGACGAGTTCTTTTAGATAATATGATGGTTTTTTGGGTGCTTTTTTCTATGGTTATTTTGGTACGCACCAAACTGCCCCGTTGGCAATTTTATCTCAGTGCCGGTTTGTTCGGCTTGGCTGTTTTAACAAAAGAAAGCGCCGTCTTTTTCTATCCGGCCATTCTATATTTGATTTCTTTGCGCTATTCTTTAAAAAATAATAAATTGAAAATATTAAGTTGGTTGATGGTGTCCTTGTTTGTTATTGCTCTTTATCCGCTTTATGCTTGGTCGCAAGGGGAGCTGTGGAATAGTGGTGCGGTTGGAGAAAAAATCAGTCTTTGGCAAACCCTCAGTTGGCAAGCCGGTCGGGGGAGCGGATTGGCATTTTGGAAAGAGGGTAGTGAATTCAGACTTGCTTGGCGGGATTGGCTTTTTCGGGACAAGTGGTTTGTTTATATAGGAGTTATTTTTACTTTATTAATCAGCTGGCTCAGTTTTCGAAAAAAGCCGTGGCGAGTTATTACTTTGGCGATTTTGGCCTATGTCTTTTTTCTACTGCGTGGAAAAATAGTATTAAATTTTTATATTATTCCACTGGTTCCTTTTTTGTCTATTGCCGGCGGATTGGTTTTTGCTTGGATTTTCGGAAAATTCAAGCAAAAAAGTGCAAAAACTCAAGCGATTGTTTTAGTGGTTTTGTCGGCGTTTTTTATTCTGCTCGGAATTGGAAATTCTTTTGAACCCTATCAAAAAAATGAAACAAAATCTCAACGGGAGGCGATAATTTGGGTTAAGAAAAATTTACCGGCTGATACTAAAATGGCTATTGATGACTATGCCTTTGTTGATTATCATCATCCCGGCTTTGTAAATGATAAGACTTTTAAAAACGCCCATGTTTTTTGGAAAATAGAAAATGATAATCAAATCAAAAACGATATTTTTCATAATGATTGGTTTCAAATTCGGTATATTATTGCCAGCGATACTTTGGATAATTTATTAAAAGCCGGACAACTAAATTTGGTTAGAAAGGCAAATGAACACAGTCGGGAAATTAAAAGTTGGCAATCGGAAGACGGTCCGTGGTCTTATAAAATGTCCGTTCGTCAGGTAATTGGTAAAACTTCTTTAAAAAAAGATATGGCTATTAAAAATTTAAGCAAAAAAGACCCCGAGATTGGTAAGCAGTTACAAACAAGTTGGCAATCCTACAAAGAAAAATTTATCCATAATTACGGTCAAGTTATTGATCCCGCCAACAATATAACCACCTCCGAAGGACAGTCCTATGCAATGTTGCGAGCGCTTTGGATGGACGATGAAGAAACTTTTAAGGGAACTTGGCAGTGGGCCAAGGATCATTTTCAATTTCGTACTCAAGATAAACTTTTTTCCTGGAAGTGGCAAGGGGACAAATTGGCCGATTTTAATAACGCCACCGATGCCGATGAGGATATTGCTCTGGCTCTGATTTTGGCCGATAAAAAGTGGTCTAATGAAGAATACCTTCTGGCCGGACGAGAACTGTTGACAAGTATTTGGGAAGAATGTGTCATTGATATTAACGGACATTATTATCTTCTGCCGGTTAACCACAACATCGCCCGCCAGTGGAACGGTTATCTATTTAACCCATCTTATTTATCACCGGCTTCTTATCGTATCTTTGCCCAAGTTGACAAAGAACACAACTGGGAACAGTTGGCGACGGACTCTTATTGGATTTTAGAACAAATAAACGCTTTACCGAACAATAAAACCAAATTACCGGCCAATTGGTATGTGGTGGAAGATAACACCGGAAAATTATTAAGCGCTCGGGAAGTGAGCGGTTCCGATGCCGATTATTTTGGTTTTGATGCTTTCAGAACTTTTTGGCGAGTGGCTCTTGATCGTCAATGGTTTGAATCGCAAGATGCTCAACGATATTTACAACAAGCCGGAAATTTTGCGGTAGATTATTACCGTCGGCACAAAGTTTTACCGATGCTTATCAAGCCGGACGGTCAAGTCATAAATCCCAAACCAAGTATCGCCACCAATGCCGGCTATTTGGCGATTTTACTGGGGAGAAACAATCCTGATTTATTAGATGATTTTTATCAAGCTCAAATTCAAGCGGTTTATAATGTAGAGGGACATTTTTGGCAAAACCCCGATGATTATTACGGCAATAATTGGGCTTGGTTTGCCACCGCCTTGTATAATGGTAATTTAAAACCTTATATAGATAAACCTACAAAAGAATAGTTGAATTATTCAATTTTCGCTTTTTCAGATTGTTTTGACAGGGATAACCCAACTTATCCACATCACCCTCTTGACAAAGGATTAAATTTTTGTCAAGATGTAATACCGAATAAGTTTTGAAAAGTTTGGAGGATTTTTTAAAAAGAACATCCCCCAATTAAGAAATTTATCGGTTGGGAAAGATTAAAAAATTAAGTTTTTTAATCAAATTAAAAAAATCCAGGGAGTTAAAAAATCAAAAAGGTTATTTAACCCTTGAAATTAAAACAAAACTTTAGAGGCAAAACAAAACTTTAAAAG
>CAYORE010000108.1:0-4229 GCA_964406325.1 uncultured Bdellovibrionales bacterium
TCTCCTCGCCAAATATTATTTATATAATCATATTGAGTCAAAATATATTTATCATAATAATTGTGAGTTTTTTGTTCTTTTTCATCCCAAAGCAATAACATAATGTAAGCAAATTGTAATAAAGACGAGTTGTCTTCCGAAACCAATCTTCCTTTTTTATCCAAAAGGCCGGTTATTTTTGCGTTATCTTGAGAAAAATTATCCAAAATGGCATTTATCTTTTTGAAATAGTTTTCACTGCTTTCGCCGGGATACCATTCTCGGTCAATGCTCAGTCGCCAAGGTAGATTGAATTTTTGAACTTCTTCAAACTTCTCCAAAGCCAACAAATCATCACTCTTCTTTTTCAAGAGTGCTGTTGGTTTATCTTTTTTAATTAAACCGGTCTTAGGGGAAACGATAAATTCTTCCGGGAAAACAGTTTTCATAATATTTTTTTCATTCAATCTTTCCAAAATCCAATAAGAATCATCCGCCACCTTGCGCCAATCATGTTCCGGGTCCACTTCGGCAAAAATACGGTAGGTGGCCGGAGAAAAATGGGCCGGATTTACCAAAAACCAAATATCCCCCGGCAGACCACGGTGGGAGGACAGTTCATTGGTTGCCAATACATAATAATGTCCGTCAATTTCCCTGACTTCCTGTCGCCAAATTTCTCCGATAATTTCTTTGGCTTCATTGAGATAGCTTTCATCGCCCCATTCTTTATAAGCGAAAAGTAAAGCCAATGCGATGTCACTATCGGCAACGGAAGAGTTATCCGACTCCAATACTTTATTTTTAGACCAAGCTCCGGAAAACAATTTGTCCTGCACTCTGAATTGCAAATGATCTTTAGTCCAAAGCCAAAGACCTTTAAAAGTTTCTTTATCATTGATAACAACCGCTTTTAACATAGCCAAGCCCTGTGCCTCGGCGGTGGTTATTCCACTGGCCGGATCAATGACTTGTCCATAAGAATGAATATAGTTTTTTTTGTATTGCAACCAAGACTCTCTCAATTCGGTTTGGGTGTTGTCATTTATTTTAAATAACATAGCCCAATCTCCGTTGGTGCTTAAAAATTTTTGTTCATCAATAAAAGCGTGGGTGTTATCAGTCCATCGTTTCAAGGGCAGAGAGTTCTGGAAAGCGATTTTAATAAAATCATCATCTCCGTCTTTAATTTGCTTGAGCATTTCGTGAGTTAAAAAAATATAATCAAAGTTTCGCCAATCGTAATTATATTTTTTTTCTCCAATAGCTTTATCTCGACTAACTTTATAATACCAATCAGCATTTGAAAAGGCCTTGCCATTTAAATAATTCGGGTCGTGCAAATCGGAGAAGGCAAAAACATCTATTAAAATGGCCGAATCAGCCGGAATATTTTCTTTGATCCAATTTAATGCTTCTTTTTGATTAGTGGTTTCATCTCGCCAAAAAACATCATGGGGGGCATATTGATAATAATAAAAACTCAATCCTCCGATAAGTGCCAAAAAAGCGATTTGATAAATAATATTATATCTCATCAAGAATTGAATGATGTAGTGCAATGATAAGCCGGCTAAAATAGCCACAAAAGGAATTAGAGGTAAAATGTAAAAGTTTATTACCACTCCGCCTCGAATAAGAAAAAGTATATAAAAAAGAACAGCCACTAAGAAAAAGCGAATATTCTTTTTAAAGAAAAAAACCAAGCCGGCCAAAATAACCGTACCGGCGATAATCACCAACAAGCCGGCGTCTTTCTGAAACCAATCGCCCACCGCCACATAAAAATCACTGTTTTTTAACCAAAAATGTCCTCCCATTCTGGAAGATTGAAATTTCAAGGCTCCCAAGAAACTAACATGGTCATTTCCGGGAAAAAATTCTCCCCGCAACAAAGCCACCAGCAAATAAATTGATATAACTAAGCCACCGGTTGCCAACCAAATAATACTGCGAAAATGTTTTTCTATGGGAGAACGATGCATCCAAACCAAATAAAGCAGAGCTGGTCCAAACATTACCGCCGTTACTTTGGTTAAAACAGCAAAAGCAAAAAACAGACCGGATAAAACATAAGTTGTTAAGCGAAGTTTTTCATAACGAATATACAGTACGGCCGTCGCCAATAGCGTCCACATAACCATAATATTATCCAAGAGAACCCTTCTTTGAAAATAAATTCCCAAAGGAGAAATGGAAAAAATAATTACCGCCAAAAGTGAAGGCAAAACCTGCTTGGTTAAACGATAGGTAATGTAATATATCAAACCGGCGGTAAGTAAATGAATAAGTAACATTAATACTCGTCCGGTTTCCAGAGAAGTGCCAAAAGTAAAAAATTTTTCCGGCAAAATATTATGCCAAAGTGCCATCAAACTCCAACCCAAAGGGGGATGATCATACCAATAGGTGTAGGGAGTTATCTTATGTTCGCGAACAATAGACCAGGCCTGAGAGGTGTAAGTTCCCTCATCACTTTCAAAATAAGGAAAATGTAACATATTATAGCCATGCAAAACACCGGCTATCACCAAAGCCGTTAAAAAGAAAAAGGTTATTATGAAATTATGCCAAATGTTTTTTTTCATATCATTTTCAAATTTTAAGTGTCTATGACATTATCATTTGCTTTCAAGTGAGCGGTTTTTTCCCAATTCATCTTCCGAAAAATCTGTCTATACATCGCTCGCAAAGCACTAACTCCCAATAGCATCTGAAAAGGAATAATCATTATGAATATTTTCGGTATTAACCGGATGGTGTATTTCTTATTATACTTTTTTATAAAATCATAAATAACCAAGTTGCTGATTATGCCGAAAATAACCAAAATGTACAGAGGAATAAAAGAGATAATGCTGAGAGCTATCGGCAATTTAATAAAAAATCCGGCGACGATAAACAAAGGGATAAAGAAGAACAACATTGCTTGAACAAAAGGCCAAAGCAAAACATATAACATAAAAATTTTTTGTTTAAAGGATGGCAACCTTAACCAATCTCCTTTGAAAAATATTTGCATAAAACCCTGATTCCAACGGGTTCGTTGCTTAACAAAACTCAACAAAGTCGGTGGCGTCTGTTCTCTGGTGGATAATTTTTCATCATATATAATAGAGGTTTTAATTCCTTTGGTGGCCAATCTGATACCAATGTCCGCATCTTCCGTTAAAGAATTTTCATCCCAGCCTCCAATATCCTCCAAAAGGTGACGGCGAAAAAAAACAGTATTCCCTCCTAAAGGAACGGCGTTACTTTTGGCAAAAAAATGTAAAGATGATTTAAACCAAAAATAATATTCCAAAACATTAAAAAGGGAATACCAATCTTTTTCATAATTCATCAGTTGAACACCGGATTGGACAATATCCGCTCCCTCTCTGATAAAAACCGTATTAACGGCTTTAAAAATTTCCGGATGCACCCTGTCCTCCGCATCAAAAATAGTCACAATATCTTTTGTGGATTTACCAAGTCCGATATTCAATCCTTCAGATTTTCCCGGCGGACCGCCAAACACCAGCAGTTTAATATTTTTTTGTTGGAGTTTAGCAATGGTTTTCTTGGCGACAGCTATGGTTTTTTCGTTATCTTTTTTATTAATCAAAATAAAAATTTGCTTTTTAGAATCCGGATAGTCAATATTATTGATTGATTTAATTGTTTCGGCAATCACCTCCTCTTCGTGATGCGCGGGGATAAGAGCGGTAAATGAATAAAAAGGATTTTCATAGGGTAAATGTTTTTTTTCTTTGAAATATTTAAGAGGATTATTCCAAGTATACAACAAAAGAATAATGGCAAATACCCCCTGAAAAAATAATAAAATGGAAATAATAATAATAATTTTAGCCAAAGCCCCCGAAGCAAAAGAGGCAATCCACCAACCAAGCAAAAAAATACCTCCCGATAAAACAAATAACCAAATAAGGTGCCAAATCAATTTGGTAATACTTTTAATTTTTTCCCGCTTTTTACCGGTGGGAAAAAATTTTTTTAAATTCCAAGTTATGTATTCGTTCTTAGTATCAGACATAAATTTAATTCTCTCCGACTTGTTTAATGGATTAAAAAATTACCCCACTACCCCTTCTTTAATCATCTGTGCGATTTTTTCGCCATCCCGAATGGCAAAATTCAACCCTCGGTCTTCCGGATAGATTTGAGAAAAATTGCTCAAGTAAATATTTTTTAGAGGAGTTTGATAGGTGGGAATTCTGGATTTATAATTCAAATCAACGATGTGTTGA
>CAYORE010000109.1:0-4520 GCA_964406325.1 uncultured Bdellovibrionales bacterium
ACGGTTTTATTGGTAAAAAATAAGAGAAATTATGATAAAGAATGATTTGGAACAGAAAATTAAAGAGATAGTCAAGAGGATTTGGAAGATTGGAGAAGTTGAAATTAATTTAACCAATCCGCCAACGGAGGAGCAAGGTGATTTTGCTTTGGGTTGTTTTGAATTGGCGAAGAGTTTAAAGCAATCCCCGCAAGAGATTGGAGAAAAAATAGCAAAAGCGATTGAAACGAAAAAGATTGATTATATTAAGAGTGTCCAAGTGGAAGGTCCTTATGTTAATTTTAAATTGACCAATAAATATTTTAGTGAGCAGGTTGGACAAGTTTTACAAAAAGGAGATAATTGGGGCAGAATTGATTTGTTGGCGGGAAAACTTTTTTTGGTGGAACATACCGACCCGAATTTATTTAAAGAATTTCATATTGGGCATTTAATGACTAATTCTATCGGTGAGTCGTTGGGACGAATCGCCGATTTTGCCGGCGCGAAAGTAAGGCAGGTTACTTTTCAGGGAGATGTGGGGTTACATGTGGCAAAAACTTTATATGGAATGATGCAGTTAAAGGGAAAAATGCCCGGAACAAAAAGTGATGTTTGGGAAAGACAGTCTTTTTTGGGACAGTGCTATACCTTTGGAAATAAACAGTATGAAGAAAATGAGGATGCCAAAAAAGATATTGTGAAAATAAACAAAAATGTATATTCTCGAGAGGACGACGAACAAAACAAACTTTATGAAATGGGGAAAGAGTGGAGTTTAGCATATTTTGAGGAAATTTATAGAATGGTCGGTTCTAAATTTGATCATTATTTTTTGGAAAGCGAGACTTTTCAAGACGGGTTGCGTTTAGTGAAAGAAAATTTGGGGACTGTTTTTCAAGAATCTCAGGGAGCGATTATCTTTCCCGGTAGTAAATACGGGTTGCATGATAGGGTTTTTGTAAATTCGGAGGGTTTGCCGACCTATGAGGCGAAAGACTTGGGGTTATTTTTTAAAAAATGGGAAAAATATCATCCGGATATTTCCCTGACTATTACCGATATGGAACAAAAACAATATTTTGCGGTAGTAAAAAAAGCCGGCGGTTTAATTAATCGGGAATGGGACGAAAGAACAATTCATTTGGCACACGGCACTTTACGATTACAGTCGGGAAAGATGTCATCTCGGACGGGCGATATTATTAGAGCTAAAGATTGGATTTCCGAAGTAGCTGAGGCGGTTGATGTGAAAATGAGAAGCGATGAAAAAAAGGTGGCGGAAAAGGTGGCATTGGCGGCCATAAAATATTCAATTTTAAAAGTACAGGCCGGTAAAAATATTGTTTACGATCAGGAAAAGGCGCTTTCTTTTGAGGGAGATACAGGACCTTATTTGCAATATACTTATGTTAGGGCATTGTCAGTGTTGAAAAAGGCGAAACAAAAGAGTGGCGATGACCAAAAGATAGACGAAAAGAATGATTGGGAAATTGAAAGTGTAAAAAAAGTGCCGACAGTCGGAAAAATTATTTTGAAATTTCCGGAAGTGGTTGAGCAGTCTTGGCAAAATCGTTCTTCCCATCATCTTGCCGGTTATTTGCATAAATTGGCGGCGGAATTTAATTCTTTTTACGGACAAACAAAAATTTTGGATGAAGATAATGAGGATTATCGTTATAATCTTTATTTGACTGAAGCGGTGGCACAAACCATTAAAAACGGATTGTATCTTTTGGGAATTGAAGTGGTGGAAGAGATGTAAAAATTTATAAGAGAACTGTGAAAACAATCCTTTGATGGGGGGTAATTTAAATTGTATTTTTAAAACAATGCCCAATAAAATTAAACCATGGAAAATGATTTCCGAAGAAATAATTTTTGAAAAGTTTGGCCGTGGTATTAAAAAAACTGTTTTTCAACAAGCTGACGGCGAACAGATTAATGTTTATCTTAAAAAAGAAAGAGATGTGGTGTCTGTCTTGCCAATAACTGATAAAAAAGAGATTATTATGGTAAAACAGTTTAGACCGGGGCCAAGAATGATTACTTTGGATTTACCCGGTGGAATCATTGATAGCGAAAAGGTGAATTTGGAAAAAGCTACTGCGACTATAAAAAAAGAGCTTTTAGAGGAAACCGGTTATAAAGGTGAATTGAAATTTGTAACTACTGTGATTGAGGACGGGTATTCTTCTAGATTTAAATATACTTTTGTGGCAACTAATTGCAAAAAGATTAAAGAAGTTTCTAATGATTTAAGGGATAACGATGATGATGGAGAGATGGGATTTAAAGAAGAAAAAGAAGTAGTGTTAGTTTCTTTGAAAGAGTTTAAAGCGTTGTTGAGATTGGGTAAATTTGCTGATGTGCAAGTTGGTTATTTAGGTTTGGATTATTTGAAATTATTGTGCGGATAGTTTGGGCTGTTAAAATCGGTATTTGTCGGGTAAGACCAGTATCCGCCGGTCAAGAATTAGAAAAAGTTTCACACCTATTGGGTAATCACAATCTTTTGTTTAAGAGTGATATCGATAGACATTATCAAAGAAACATTTAGGAGTTGTAATCACCAGAATGAGGTGACATCAAAAACGGAGTTTGAAAGCAGTCCCTTAATAATTTTAAGGTTTGAAAATTTAAATACAATTGTGAATAAGGATTTAAAAGTTTTAGAAGCAATCCCCTTATAAGTTTTTATTAAGAGCGGTGGCAAAATCTTTTTCCGCTTGAAGAAGGTCTTTGTTTTTAAATAAGATTTTTAGTTTATTCCCATTAGGCTTGGTGTCATATTCTTCAGCAACCGCTTTGAGAGCACGAGAATTGTCAAAGGTAAATTCTCCATAAGTATTAGTGGAGTCTTTACTGTAAAAAATGCCAAAAATACCGGCTTTGGTGTAATTTTTTTGTAATTCTTCCAGTACGGCCGGAATTATTTTTTTATCGGCACGAGATTTTAGAAAATCTTCAGTGGAGACAAGAGACCAAATAAATTTTTTGGAATCATCCCAGTTGAGGCGAGCCATAGTTCGCCCCCAAAGCTTGAGGAAGGACAGTGGTTTGGTTTTGTAAAGGTGTTTTATTACTTCGGACTGGTCGGCTTTGGCCTTGATTAACTTTGATGCCAAAATCATTGTCTGAGGAGTAGTGTTGGCTTTTTGGAAACTGTCAGTGGAGGCGATAATGCCGGTTAGAAGCGCTTGGGCTATTTCCTGATTAATGTTGGAAGAGTATTTATCAAAAAACAGATTGCCGATAATTTCGGAGATGGCGGGAGCCGTTAAATCAACCAGGTTGACTTGTCCGTAGTTGTCGTTTTCACTATCGTTGTTGATGTTTATTTTTGGGACTTCAAAAAATAAGTCGGTGTTTTTTTGATAAATTTCACCGAGGTGTTCCAGAGTGGGAGCACCGATGATAATTGCCAAATCATATTTAAAATCTGCCGGAGCAAAGGAGAAATCACGGGGATCAATAGCTCCTTTTTCCGGAGTAATGCGAATAATCGTTTCCTCTTTCTTTTTTTCGGTAGAAACATCCAGTATTTTATTATATTTGGTGTTGAAAATAAGAAGGAAGTCTCTGGTGCCGGCCAAATCTTGAATAAGGACATCCGGAGGAAATTGTTGTAAAAAGTTTAATCTTTCCAGGTTGGTGTTAAAGTTGTTATCCAAAAGAGAAACTTTTTTATTCTCTTGTTGTAATAAATTATAAAGGGCGATAGTGCCGGCAATAATGTCATAGTTTGGTGATGGTGGGGTAACCAGTAAAATATCTTGAGCACCGGCGGTCAGTTTTTGAAATTTTTTAAAATCGGTAGTCATTTTGTTTTTTGATTAATTGTTTATTTTTGAACTGAAAACAGTCCCATTTTGTATTTTTGAGGTTATTTTCTTGAAATAGTTTATTAGTATAACAGAGAATTTAAAAAAGGCAAAATTTTAAGGGATTTTGTTTTTAGGGGAATTGGCAATCAGTCATAATTAACACAAGGTTGACCGGATAGATTTTGGTTTGGGTGTTTGGAAAAAATGTAGTATAATATATGTGAGGAAGAATAGTAGTTTCAGATGATTTTGAAAGTTTTATAAATGTATTAAAATACAAACAGAAAAGTGAAAATAAAGGTAAATAAAAACATAGCTCGGTACAGACGGATAGTGACCAAGATTAATAAATTGGAAGCGGAAATGAGTAAGTTGTCTGATGCTGATTTTCAACAAAAAACACTTTTGTTTAAAGAAAAACTAACCAAAGGAAAAACTTTGGATGACATTAAAGTGGAGGCGTATGCTTTGGTTAGGGAAGCGGCTCGGAGGGTGTTAGGATTGCGGGCTTATAATGTGCAATTACAAGGAGCGTTGGCTGTTCACGAGGGAAAAATTGCGGAAATGAAAACCGGTGAGGGGAAAACCTTAACAATTTTATTTCCGGCTTATTTGAATGCTTTAGAGGGTAAGGGAGTGCATATTATTACTGCTAACGATTATTTGGCGGAAAGAGATGGAAGGGAAATGAAGGGGGTGTATGAATTTTTGGGA
>CAYORE010000110.1:0-1612 GCA_964406325.1 uncultured Bdellovibrionales bacterium
CCGCTCCGGTGAAATCATCCAAACAAATTAAAATATCCGCGCCAATCTCAAATTGAATTCTAATTGAATCTTCCGGAGTAAAAATTCCCATCTTTTTATTTTTCTCTCCGCCAATTTCAAATTTTACTCCCTCGTCGGTAACTTCTCCGCCTTCGCCGTGTCGTTTAATCAAAGAAAAAACTTGCCACCCTCCCGAATCGGAAACCACCAACCCATCAAAATTCATAAAATTTTTAATCCCGCTATTTTTCTTTCCCAAAGATTCCAGTGATCCGACCACTGGATCCCCAGTGGTCGGACCACTGGAACAAACACCCCCCTCCATATTTCTGTCGGCATACTTTTTTAAAACCTCCATTCCCGGAGTGTCGTTTAGATGATAAGTGTTTACCACCACTCCCCTTGTTCCGGTTTTTTCCAAAATTTCTCGATCTAAACCCCGAACAATACCCAAAGTCGCATCCGGTAAAAATATCGGCAACTTGTAACTCTTTCCTTTAATTTTCAGTTCTTTGATGTTCATATTTCTGTAAATTTATAAATGATTTGCGAATTTATTAACGAAATATGGGACTTGAAAGCAGTTTTATTAAATATTTCTGACTAAAAAATATCCTTACTTAAAAATACTCTCACTCTTTAAATATATCAAGACTTTCTAAAAAACTGTCTAACGCGGACTCGTCTTTGAATTCTTGTAATGGTTTAATGGAAGTATTTCCATCTGCGCACTTGAATGCATCTTTTTTAGATTCAAATATTCTATAATGCACACCTTCAAAATTATAAACAAAAAATGTTTTTTGAGAACGGTTATTTGAAACAACAATTTCCTCAACACTTCTATCCACCCGCAAATAATTTCCACTTATTTGTGTAATGATATTCATAATCTGTACTTATAATCTATAATCAATATTTAAAAATATACTTATTGTGATATTCCAAAAAATCTTTTTCCGACACAAACCACTTCCACGCATGCACAGGCGTTACTCCCTAAAATTTACGACCACTCATCAGCAAAAAGCTCAGCTTGCTTTAAGATGTTTTCCGTCGCCAATTTTTGCTTGTCAGGCGGGTAACCGTATTGGCGTAAAACTCTTTTTACAATTACACGGAGTTTCGCTTGCACGCTTTCCTTAATCATCCAATCGATTGTAGTATTGGATTTTACTTTTTCTACCAGTATTCTGGCAAGTTCTCGTAAAGTGTCATCCCCCAGAACCTCTTTTGCGCTATCATTGTTTGCCAATGCATCATAAAAAGCGATTTCATCTTCCGTTAAGCCCAAATCTTTGCCCCGTTCGTCAGAAGCTTTGATCTCTTTTGCAATATTGATCAACTCCTCAATGACTTGCGCTGCGGTTAGTAGATTATTTTGATATCTCTTAATCGCAGCATCAAGCATATCTGAAAGTTTTTTACTTTGAATAAAATTCTTCTTGGTTCTGGTTTTTATTTCATCACTTAAAATCTTTTTCAGAAGCTCTAAAGCCAGATTCTTTCGTTTCATATCCCGAATTTCTTCCAAAAAATCATCAGACAGGATAGAAATATCCGGCTTTTTTATCCCGGCTGCGTCAAAAATATCAATCACACCATCAACAAC
>CAYORE010000111.1:0-8368 GCA_964406325.1 uncultured Bdellovibrionales bacterium
GTTTTTCCCGATCATTCTATGACTAAGAAAGGGGCGGAAGTGCCAATGGGTAAAGGTAAAGGAACGCCGGAATATTTTGTTGCCAAAATTAAGCCGGGACGAATTATTTTTGAGATGGATGGTGTTGAGGAAAAAGTGGCCAGAAGGGCTTTGCGTTTGGGATCTGATAAATTGAGCGTTAGAACTAAATTTGTTAAGAATAATTAGTATGAAAGCGATAGAACTAAAAGAACTCACTAAAGAAGAGTTGGTAAAAATGTTGCAAGAAAAGAAAGGTGAATTGACCAGATTAAGGTTTGCCGTGGCAAACAAACAACATAAGAATTATAAGGAAGTATCTGTCATCAGAAAGGATATTGCCAGAATAATGACACAATTAAGAGCGATAAATTAAAGATTATGACTACAAACAACAGTGTTAAAAAAGAAGATATTGGAAAATCCGATGTCACAAAAAGGTCTGTCAAAAAGGGAGTGGTTATCAGTGATGTTTTGGATAAGACTTTAGTGGTTAGGGTGGATACTTTGAAAGAGCATCCGAAATATAAGAAGAGATATATTAGCTCCAAAAAGTATAAAGTTCACGATGAAAAGAATGAATATAAGATTGGTGATCAAGTTTTTTTTCAAGCTTGTCGTCCAATCAGTAAAGATAAAAAATGGCGAGTGGTAACTATTGACGAATAGAAGAGTCAAAATAATTTAATTGATAATTTAACAGGTGAGAAAAAGATGATACAAGCATTAACAAAATTGAAAGTAGCGGATAATTCCGGAGCAAAAGTAATCCAGTGTTTTAAGGTTTTGGGTGGAAGTCGTCGTCGTTACGCTGCGGTAGGTGATATTATCGTTGCCTCCGTAAAAGAAAGTGAGCCACGTAGTGCCGTTAAAAAGAAAGAGGTTGTTAAGGCGGTGATAGTTAGGCAAAAGAAGGCAATTAAAAGAAAGAACGGAATAATTATTCGTTTTGATGAAAATGCCGCGGTAATTTTAGATGGGACGGAGCCAAAGGGTACCAGAATTTTTGGTCCGATTGCCAGAGAGGTGCGGGAAGCCGGTTTTTCCAAAATTATTTCTTTGGCGGAGGAAGTGTATTAATTTATCAAATGCAGTTATAAGAATTTAGATATTTACGAAGATGAGAATTAAAAAAGGAGACAATGTAAAAGTGCTTAGTGGAAAAGATCGGGGAAAATCCGGAAAAGTTTTGAGGGTTTATCCGAAGGAAGGAAGGGTAATTGTGGAAAATATTAATTTGGTTAAAAGACACAAGCGGTCTTTAAGGGCCAACGAAAAGAGTGAAAGGATTACTATGCCGGCTCCGATGGATATTTCCAATGTTTTGTTGATTTGTCCCAAATGTTCAAAGGTAACCAGATTGGGAGCGAAAAATGTAGAAGGGAGAAGGGTGCGAGTTTGCAAAAAGTGTGAGGCGGAAATTTAATAAGAATTTAAAATATAGGAGTTTAAGATATGAACAGTTTACAGAAAAAATTTATTGAAGAAGTACAACCGACTTTAATGAAAAAATTCGGTTATGATAACAAATTGGAAGCACCGACTATCGAGAAGGTTTCTTTGAATATCGGTTTGTCTAAAGGTGTTGGTGATAAGGAGTTTATTAAGGATGTGCAAAATGATTTACGACTAATCGCGGGGCAAAATCCGGTTATTACCAAAGCCAAGAAGTCCATTGCCGGATTTAAAACGCGGGCCGGTCAGGATGTGGGAATGAAAATTACTTTGCGAGGAGAAAGGATGTGGGATTTTATCTACAGATTAATCGGAGCTTCTTTGCCGAGAATTAAGGATTTTAGAGGGTTGGAAGTAAAGAGTTTTGATAATAATGGTAATTTCAGTATCGGAGTGCCGGAGCATTTGATATTTCCGGAAATTTCCACTGATGATTTACGGACGATATTTGGATTTCAAATTAATATTTCAACCAAGGTTAAAAGCAGGGAGGAAGGAATTGAAATGTTGAGATTATTAGGTTTTCCAATTAAAAAAGATTAATTAAAAATTCAATGAATATAGATCAAATTGCAGACATATTAACGAGAATTAGAAATGCTCAACAAGCCGGAAAAGCGGATGTTTCAATGCCGTCGTCAAAGTTTAAGTTGGCTTTGGCTAAATTGTTGAATAAGAACGGTTATGTTGGCGAGGTAGTTACCTATACTGACGATAACAAAAATTATTTGAAAATTCAATTGAAGTATTCCGAGGGAATACCGGCTATTCGCGGGTTGAAAAGGGTAAGTAAACAAGGGCAGAGGATTTATGCCGGTAAGGACGAGCTACCAATTGTGAAAAACGGATATGGTATGGCGGTTATTTCCACTTCCCGAGGGTTATTGACAGATAAAGTCGCCAGGCAGAATGGTTTGGGGGGAGAAATTATTTGTGAAGTTTGGTAATTAAATTTTTAGATATAAATAGATGGCAAAAAAATCAGTAATAGCTAGAGCACAGAAAAAACCGAAATTTTCCACCAGAAAAGTTAATCGTTGTTGGCGATGTGGGCGAAAGCACGGGTATATGCGAGATTTTGGTTTGTGCAGAATTTGCTTTAGAGAGCTGGCTTCTCGGGGTGATATTCCGGGAGTAAGACGGTCCAGTTGGTAAACAAAGAGAACCTTTGTGAGGAATAAGTGATTTGTGAATAATTTAATTGATGATTATCACAGGTAATAACAGTTTAATATAAGTTAATAATTTTACAATAATGTCAAGAATTGGAAAACAACCTATAGATATTCCGACGGGAGTTGATGTTTCTCTTGAGGGGAATGTGATTAAAGTTAAGGGCTCAAAGGGTGAGCGAGAGTTTGAATTCAGCTATGAAGTTGAGGTGTCTATTGAGGAGAAAAATATTATTGTTAAGAAAAAAGGTGCCGGCAAAACAGCCCAAGCTCTTTGGGGAACTACTCGAGCGATTATTCAAAATATGATTCAGGGAGTAACAGAAGGTTTTGAAAAAGTTTTGGAGTTGCATGGTGTTGGATATAAGATGGCTGTTCAGGGAAAGAAGTTGGTTTTGAATTTAGGATTTTCTCACCCGATTGAATTGGAAATTCCCGAAGGATTGGCGGCGGAAGTTGATGATAATAAATTAAAAATAACCGGAATTGATAAGCAGGCAGTGGGACAATTTGCTGCGGAGATTAGATCTTTAAGAAAGGTTGAGCCTTATAAAGGAAAAGGATTTAGGTACGAAGGCGAGCAATTTATTAAAAAGGAAGGTAAGAAAGTTGTGGGAACAGAATAAATGATTTAAAAAAGGTTTTAAATGATAAAAAATTATGAAGAAAAGTAGAAATTTAGCCAGATTACATAGAAAAAGAAGAGTTTTGGTTAGGGGAACAAAAAAGAAACCAAGACTGGTTGTTTTTAGAAGTTTGCGGGTTATTTACGCCGGTTTAGTTGATGATGTGGCCGGTAAAGTTTTGTTGGGAGTTGATTCCAGGAAAGTGGATGGAAAGAAATATGATAAGGATAGTGCTTTTAAGACTGGGGAATTAATTGCTCAAAAAGCTGCGGAGCAGAAAATTACAAAGGTGGTATTTGATAGAGGTGGTTATAAGTATCATGGTAAGGTTAAAGCCTTGGCGGAAGGAGCCAGAAAGGGTGGATTAAAATTTTAATAAGATTTAAATATGAGTATGGATAAAAAATTTAGAAAAAAGAAATTTCAGAAAAGAGAGAAACCGGAATTTGATCAAAAAATGATTGATTTAGCAAGGGTAACACGGGTAGTAAAGGGTGGACGGAGATTTTCTTTTAGAGCTTCGGTGGTGATTGGTAATCGCAAGGGTAAGGTTGGTTTCGGAGTGGCTAAGGGGGGAGATGTTTCAATCGCTATCGGCAAGGCGGTGGTGGAAGCCAAGAAAAATATGATTAATGTTAAAAGGACCAATACAACAATCGCTTTTGATGTTCAGGAGAAGTATGGTGCCGCCAGAGTAATGTTGCGACCGGCCCAAGAAGGTCGGGGAGTGGTGGCCGGTGGGGCTATGCGAGCGGTGATTGAATTGGCAGGGATAAAAGATGTGGTCGCCAAGTCTTTAGGAACATCTAATAAGTTGAATGTGGCCAAGGCGACAATGAGAGCTTTGGAGAAACTGGGACAACCGACAGTCGGTAAACGGGAGAGCAAGAAACGGGATGATAAAGGAAAGAAGCGGACGGAATCCAAAATTGAGAAAGCGAACGGGGGAAAAGCGGTTGGTGAAAAAAAGAAAAAAATTGAGAAGAAATAGAGAAATTTGTTTAAATATTTACATCAAGATATTAAGATAAGTCTATGCAGATCAATAAGTTAAAAGCCAGAAAATTAAAGAATAAAAAAAGAGTTGGTCGAGGCGGAGCAAACGGTACTTATTCCGGTAAAGGAATGAAAGGACAAAAATCTCGAAGTGGTTATTCTCGTCGCTCCACTTGGGAAGGTGGACGGACAACTTTAATAGAAGCTACCAAGAAAAATCGGGGATTTAAATCTCGTCAAGCCAAAAACCAAGTTGTCGGTTCGGATATTTTGGAGAAAAAGTTTAAGGATGGTTCGGAAATTACACCGCAATCTTTAAAGAAAAACGGTTTGATTAAAGATATTTCCGTACCGGTTAAAATTTTGAATAAAGGGAAAATCTCCAAAAAGTTTACATTTAAAAATGTGCTGGTTTCAGCGAGTGTTAAAAAGGAAATTGAAAAGGCCGGCGGTGAAATGAAATAAATTGAGGGTGAATTTAAGTGGAGAGAGATGTGGTTATTTTTAAAAGTGTTTTAAGACAGGAGTGATTCTTGTCTTAAATTTTAATTGACAGTCTTTGTCTGGTATATTAAACTAAAAATGTAGATTGATTAATAAAAAAATAATATACAATAATGTTTGATAAATTGATTAGTATTTTTAAGGTTAAGGATTTGCGAAATAAAATTTTGTTTATTTTGTTTACTTTGGTTATTTACAGATTAGCCGCCAACATTCCCGTTCCCGGAGTAGATGTTTCCAAAATTAAAGATTTTCTCAGTGGAAACCAATTGCTTGGTTTTTTGAATATGTTTTCCGGAGGCGGTTTGAAAAATGTGTCCATTGTGATGTTAGGAGTGGGACCATATATTACGGCTTCAATTATTATGCAATTAATGACGATGATTTTCCCCAGTTTGGATCAGATGAATAAGGAGGAGGGGGAAGCGGGGAGACAGAAGTTTAATATGATTACTCGATATTTAACCGTTCCTTTGGCAGCTATTCAAGCCTTTGGAATGATTGCTCTTTTGAGGAGCCAGCATGTTTTGGGTGATTTGACATTATTTAATTATATAATGATTATTACGACGGCGACGGCCGGAACGATATTTTTGATGTGGTTGGGAGAGTTAATAACGGAAAAGGGGATTGGGAACGGAGTATCCATTTTGATTTTTGCCGGAATCGTTGTCGCTTTGCCGACTAGCTTGAAACAAATTATTGCTACCTGGGATCCAACTCAGTCGTTAACTTATTTGGGGTTTTTGGTCTTGAGTGTAATGGTGGTAGCCGGTATTGTGGTTAGCAATGAGGGAACAAGAAATATCCCGATTACTTTCGCTAGACGAATGCGTAGCGGAGCCGGTGCCGGTGGAAGCGTGGAGTCGTTTTTACCTTTGAAGGTAAATCAGGCGGGAGTAATTCCCATCATCTTTGCTATGTCTATTATGTTGTTCCCCAGAATGATTTCCAGTGTTTTAGCTAACTCGGCCAATCCGATGGTGGCAAATATTGCCGGTAAGGCGGCGGATATTTTTGCCAATCAAATTGTTTATGGAGTACTTTATTTTATTTTAGTGGTGGCGTTTACTTTTTTCTACACGGCGGTAACTTTTGATCCTAAGAGTGTGGCGGAAAATTTACAACGACAAGGCGGGTTCATTGCCAATATTCGTCCCGGCGAACCAACAATAGAGTATTTAAATTATATTACCAACAGAATTACTTTGTCCGGAGCGATATTTTTGGGTTTGATTGCCGTTTTGCCTTTTATTGTGCAGGGCTTAACCGGTATTCAAACTTTGACTATCGGAGGAACGGGAATGTTGATTGTGGTAGCGGTGGTAATTGAAATTATCAAACAGATTGAAGCTCAGTTGGTGATGAGGAATTATGATGGTTTTTAAATAGTTTGAATTTTTAAGGAGAGATAAATTAAAAGGGACGGATAAGTTAAAAGGAAAAGATAAATTCAAGAAGAAAGGATAAATTTAAAAGAGAAGGATAAATTAAAAAGGCGACCGGAGGTCGCCTTTTAAATAAAAAAAGCCCTCAATGCAGAGAGTCGTATGAATTCCAAGAATTTTAGTGTCGGAAAAGTATATGGGAAGGAGTTACGAATAACTCCAAAATACCTTTCCCTAAAACAAATGTGGATTTCATGTTTCCCGCACCCAGAAATCATTTTAAAACAATTGATTTCTGGGTGCGGGAGTTATTCATCCTCTCATTCTGAAGGCTTTTTCATCTTTAGTGTAACATAAATTTGTCAATAAGTGAAGGAGTTTTTGCGGGAAATGTTAATTTTGTATATTCAAAGGCCCCAAAAATATTATAAAGAAATTTTATTCTGGGGCCTTTGGGCTGGGGAATATTTATCCCCGGTTTTTTAATGGAGGTCTGAGTTCGCGAAGCGCTGCTCGTCCAACCTCATAAAGTCGTAGACTTTCTCTTTGATCTAGGTATTTCAACAATAAATCATACTTATCCGAAAAGTATACTTCTATAAAGAAGGAATACTTTCTTCCTCTTGGAACAGCGGTTATGCTACGCATAACTACGCTGTATGACGAAAACACACCAATGGCATCTTGCACGGCAGTACGACTGTTGTGAGATCCCAGAACCACACTCATAAAAATGTAGGCTCTGTCCCAATTGATGGGATAGGCTTGTCTACATTTTTTTATCTTCTTTAACAACAGAAAACGTGTGAGGTTGCTAGGTAGGTCCTGTACATTTTTTTGCAAAATATGTGCTGGACCAACAGAAATCGAATTGATTGGGCCGATTGCGGCTGCATGTGGTAAGTGAATTGCTTCATTTACCGCCGCACTTGTGCTTGCGGTTACTTTCTTTTTCCAGCCCTGACTTTCAATTATATTAGAGCATTGAGCTAGGGCTTGAGGATGAGACATAATGGTCTTCACTTGGGTAATTTTTTCTATGTGTTTACCGGCAATCAGGGCATGGTTGATTGGCAGTCGGTATTCTCCAACAATTTGTGTGGAGCTTTGTCTTTGGAGAAGAGCGTTGAGGCCCTCTACTCCTCCAACGGTAGTATTCTCGAAAGGTATTACCGCATGTGTTTCTTCATTATTATCCAACGCTTTGAGTAATGACTCAAATGTTGGATAAAGCGTTACTTCTGCTGCAATAGATCTTCCGACATAGTCGGAATAGGAAAATTTTGGACCGAGAGCGCCAACTCTATTTACTGGGTGAATTGGCCTACCTTTTGTTACGACTGTTGTTGTCGCGGTTGTCATGCTAGCCTCCTTTATGAAAAAATAGTAAGAACTAAAAAGCAAATAGATTTACTATCTGCTTAGTGATTTAGTGTATCAAGTTGATAGAATTTGTCAATAAGTGAAGGAGTTTTTGCGGGAAATATTAAAATATAGTATAATGAAAGCATAATCAATAAATAAAAAATATGGAAAAACAAAAAAAGAAAAGAAGTGGAATTACCTTCTTTAAAGTTTTGGGCGTGGTAATTCTCGTTTGGCTGGTTACTGTTTTGATCAAACCGGTATTTAATCGTCAAATACCGATGCCGGTTAAGAGTGTTGGACTGGGTGGTGAAGTAGCAATGATAAATGATGATATGGCGATGGAAAGTACCGGAGCCGATTTGCCGATGCCGGTTGATAAAGCGATGCCTGCCAGAGCAATGATGAAAAACGCCGTAACTCCCGAAGGGGCAACGGTGGATAGTGGTGATGAAATTGGTAATGATAAACGGATTGTCAAAAACGGGAGTTTGCGATTAAAAGTTGAAAGCACGGAAGAGAGCGTGAAAGAAATTAAAGACATTGCCAAGCAATTTAACGGTGATGTGGCAAATATTAATATTTATCGTGGGGGAAGAAGCGGTTTGGAGGGAAATTTAACTGTAAAAGTGCCGGTAGATAAGTTTGAAGAAGCGTATGATAGAATTAAAGAAGTCGGCGATCAGGTGTTATCTCAATCAGTCGGCAGTGATGATGTTACCGAGCAATATGTTGATTTGCAAGCACAAATTAGAAACAAAAAAGCAGAGGAGGAAACTTTTCGTAAATTATTGGAGCGGTCCGGTAAATTGGAAGATGTTTTGAAAATTACCAGAGAAGTGGC
>CAYORE010000112.1:0-1591 GCA_964406325.1 uncultured Bdellovibrionales bacterium
GGTCGAGAGGAGACAAGACGACTTTGACTTACAAAGAACGACAAGGGGTCAATAAAGGTAGCAGTGAGAACGAAGATTTAGGGATGAAGGAGATTGAAATAGAAGTTTCAGACTTTGAACAGACTAAAGAATTATTACTGAGCATGGGATTTATAGTAAAATTAGAACAAGACAAGAGACGAACCAGGTGGCAAAAAGATGCCGTAACTTTTGATATTGACTATTGGCCGATGCTAAAACCATATTTAGAAATTGAATCTGATGATATGCAAAAGATAGACTTGGCGATTGAAGAATTGGGATTAGATATTAACAAAAAACGAATAATCAACAATTGGGAAATTTATAAAGAAAACGGAATAAATTTGGGAGAATATCAGGTTATGACATTTGATAAGCAGATTAAGAAATAAATCTATAAAACATACTTAATTCTTTCGGGCGGGATAAAAAAATTATAAGCATTGTTTTGTGATAACAGATTAACTTATGTCGGAATTTGATTATCAAAAATATAATAAAAAAACTTTATTTGGTTTTTTCTTTTGGATCCATCTTTTATTGGAATTCATTTTCGTAAGTTTACCATTTTTAATCCCCTGGTGGTTATTGGCTGTTTTAGTGGGACTTTTGTTTTTGCAATTTAAAATTTTTGGTAATTGTTTGATTAACAAGGTACACTTTCGGGAGGATGATGACGCGGTATTTTTATATCCTTATTTAAAGATGCTGGGAATAAATATCTCTTATCCGAAAGCAAAATTGCTTTTAAGATATATTTTACCAATCATTCTTGTCGGAGTGGCAATTATTTGGCAAGTAATTTTACAGAAAGGTGTTGTGTGGAGTGTGGTTTGATAAATACTGATTATAAAAAATATTATGAAAGCAAATTATTTGCAAAAAAATATTAATTTACTGTACCTCATTTCTTTTTTTCATAATTTATTGTTTTGGCTGGGAACATGGATATTGTTTTATCTATTATTTACCGATTATGTCGGCATTGGTATTATTGAGACGGTGATGATTGTTACCATTTTGATTTTTGAAGTTCCTTCCGGGGCTCTGGCGGACTTATTGGGGAAAAAGAAGGTTTTATTTCTGGCTTTTTTAATTGTTGCCATTGCTCAGTTTATGATGGCCGGAGCAATTAATTTTTTAATGTTAATTCTTTCGGTATTTTTAAACTCTGTTGGAACAACAATGGTTTCAGGTACCTTTGAGGCGATTACTTATGACACTTTAAAGGATTTTAAAAAAACAAAACAGTATAATAAAGTTTTTTCTAAGCAAATAAGTATTTCTTATTTGGCTATGGTAACTGCCACACCTGTTGGTGGCTGGCTTTATGCTCATTTTAATCCGCAACTCCCTTTTGTTGCCGTTGGGGTGATGAATTTAGTGGCAATGTTTTTGGTGTATTTTCTTACAGAGCCTAGCGTGGACACGGAAAAGTTTTCTTGGCAAAAGTATTACTTGCAAAACAAACAAGGCCTCCAGGTAATTTTTTCAGAAAAAAAATTACAAACAATGCTTCCTTTTCTGTTTGTGTCCGGAGCGATTATGTTGATAGTGTACGAAATGGTAG
>CAYORE010000113.1:0-11228 GCA_964406325.1 uncultured Bdellovibrionales bacterium
TTAGTATACCATTGTTTTAAAAGTTTACTAAGACCCTAATTTAATAAAAAAACTAACTTTGCCAATTACAACGGGAAGTTTCTATGATACAATTAAACAAGCAATCCTCAATCGAACGACAACAAAAAATAAAGTTATACGACAATCAACACAAAAACAACACCGAGATTGAACCTCGGTGTTGTTTTTGTAATAATCTTGCCCTCCCGTAAAGCAACTACCCGGGAAGTGCGTCCGTAATGGCTTGAAATACATTAGTAACTTTTCCGCCCAAGGCAGTTACCGCTGCGATTACCACAACTGCAATCAAAGCAACGATTAAGGCATACTCAATCATTGATTGACCTCGATTGTCTTTGATAATCTTTTTTAGAGATTTCAACATAATATGTTGGTTAAAAATTAAATTTCTCTGAAAACCACTTCCCGGAGGAAATAGTTTTTGGAAAAATCAAATCACCCAAAACTATTTTCAAACTCATTAAATATGTGAATGAATAAACCGAGCACAAACCGGGGAAAATCTTTTTGCTCCAAAAATTTTTTCATTTTCCGGATGACTCGCCAATTCAACGATATGCTTACCCTCCTTAAAATAAGGGCTGATTCTATTGGGTCTTAAATTACCGACAAACTCAACAATATTCAGATTACCATCCAAAACAATTAAATCTATGGGAAATTTCATTCCGAAAGTATGCACCTGTCTACAATTCATCAAAACAATCCCTTTGTTTCTCGGCAAAAACTTTAAACCAAGCAATCCTTTCATCTTTTGAAAAAAAGAACTCTTAATATCCAAATCAATCTGATAACCATTGCCAAACCTGATATAATTTTCCCATTCCATAATTTTATTTGCTATTTGCTTAATTGACCTGTCTGCTATCCACTTAACTGACTCATTCAATTTAACATCACATCTTAGCATATTTTAACTTTCCTGTCAATACTATCTACCCCCAATCATTGACAAAGAATATTCTTTATGGTAAAATAACCCGTTACTTACAAAGCTGTTTTCAGTCTTTCATTGAGTAACATTATCCCCCTGTTCTCTCATTAAAATTGTTTTATGAAAAAAATTATAGGCAAAATTCAAAAAAATTGGCGAAAACTGAAATCTGAAAACGCCCTCTTAAGTAATCAAGAAGGACAATCAGCGGTGGAAATGGCCATTATGTTACCGGTATTGCTTTTTATTTTATTTGCCATCGTCAATATTGGTTTATATATGCATGCCCATTTGGAAGTTGCCTTTGCTGCTCAACAAGGAGTTAGGATTGGCGCCTTAACAAATGAAAACTCCAAAATAAATGGGGCTATCAATAATTCTTTGCAAAACCTGCGAGACTACAC
Organism: uncultured Bdellovibrionales bacterium; assembly: GCA_964406325.1. GTDB lineage: Bacteria > Patescibacteriota > Minisyncoccia > Moranbacterales > DUUL01 > S145-42. The sequence goes on from CAYORE010000113.1 coordinate 1,360, forward strand.
TTCCCGAACGAATGTACTTATTGAACCACCGAGTGAAAGTGGTCGCCACCGAGGAGATGATCTGAAAGTAACGGTAATCTATTCCTATCCAATGCCCATCCGCTTTAAAATGCCCTTTGGCATTACCGATAATTTTTTTGATCAAGACAGCTTACAGATAAAAAGTGTGGCGGTATCCAGAATAGAATATGAATAATTTTCATTTTTAATTCGTCATTTATTGTCAATGCTAACAAATTCTAAAACAATCCTTTTTAACCTAAACGACAATGGCAACACTCTCCTAATGACAGCTGTTTTTTTACCGGTAGCTCTGGGACTGTTGGCATTAACCATCAATGTTGGCACAATGTATTATGCCAAATCCGCCTACACCGGCATTGCCAATACTGCCACCGCTTCCGGTTTAAGTATTCTGGGAGATAAAATGGTGGAAATTATTCAAGAAAAACAAGATGATGATCCATCTTTCACACCTGTTCTACCTCTGGAAGATAACTTAACAGACGCCGATCGTGTTTTTTTAACGACAGACCATACGGTTGTAAATGATATCAAAAATACCACCGAAGAATATTTGCAAAAAAATATTTCTTCGGAAGCGATAATGCGTAACGATTTTATTTTAAAGGATATACAAATTGATTATCCCTACGAGTACCATTCCGGAGATGATGTTGCCAAAGTTCATTTGGAATTTAAAGTGGAGGCTCCCATTAGTTTTATTCAAGACAAGGAAAAGCAAGATATTTTAATAAAAGCGGAGGCCCAAATGAAAATAAAATAACCACCTCCATTGAAAAAGATTAACCCCAAAACACCATTATTTCACAAATTTTAAATCATTTAAAAATTATTCCAACTCTATGAAAAATCAACTTCCTTTGACAACTGTTGACTGGACTGAAAAATTCAAAAGACAAAAAATAAAATTTTTGACCGTTTCTTTGCTTTTGGCATTTTTTGCTTCCCTTATCGGTTACAAAACCCTTTATCGAGCAAAAACCCAAGCGGAAACAATTAATGTCGTTGTGGCCTCTAAAAACATTCCCCGTCACAAAAAAATTAAATCAACTGATTTGGAATTCCGAAAAATCAGACGCGACCAAGTCCCCGAATACGCCATTTTTCAACCGAAAGATGCTCAAGATAAAATCAGTTTAATCACCATTCCCAAAAATCAAATCATCACTTCCACTCTTTTCAAGGAAATTGCCAATCCCGAATCCCTTAGTGCTGAATTAAGCGATGATAAAATGGCGATTTCCATCGGCTTTGACTGGTTATCTGCTCCGGTTCCCGACATCAAAGTCGGTGACACCGTTGACATCATTGCCAGCGAAGCTCACGAGATAAAAAAAGAAAGCGGTGAAAAAGTTACCGTTTCCAAAGCGGTTTTTCCTATCAGAGATGTTCGCGTTTTACGAGTGGAAAAAGGAGGGAATTATGGCAAGGACGGCCATTTGGTTCTGGAGGTTACCGAAGAGCAAGCGAATAATTTAATGGCCACCAAGGCCTTAAAAGTTTTGTTAAATATTATCATAAAACAATAAGTTAAAGATATGACAAAAATATTTTATTTCACTCACGCTAAAGGAGGAGTTGGCACCAGTCTGCTGGCCACCAATTTTGCCTACGCTCTGGCCAACCGCTTACCCGACAAAAAGGTTTTGTTCTTAGACACCAATCAACTCTCAGACATCGCTCCTCTCTTTGGCATAAATCCCAAAAAAGATATTTTTAATTTGGAACTGTTTTTAAAAGAACTTCCTGCCCAGAAAACTTCTCCGTCAGTATTGTCGGAAATTTTCAACAAAAATGTTTACCAAGTCAAAAAGCTTGATGTTTTATTGTCTCCTCAAAGTTATCATTCTTTAACTGACTTAAATACGGTTTACCAAAAAATATTAACCGTTGCCGTCAAGACTTATGATTACATCATCATTGATGGCGAAAAAAACAATCTTTCTTTCCTGCAAACCGTTTCTCCCGAACTGACTGCTGTATTTTTAACAACCAATTTAGATAATCTGGCAGTTGTTAAAACAGCCGGCCTGCTCAATACCCTGCCGGAAATAGTTCCTTTGGAAAAAATAAAAGTTATCTGTAATCAAAGCGAGGGTTTTAAGAAAAAAGAATTACATAATTTATTCATCGCCCCGATTATAACCACTCTCCCCACGGAAATAAATGGTGCTTGGGATAATGTCTTACTTGGTGTTCCCTTGGTGGAAAATAAAAAGTTATCCTACAGTAAGCAAATAAATACTCTGGTGGAAGGCGTGCTTAAAAAAACGATAATTTAAAAACTCTATGACTACAAAAATAAATTTGGCGGAAATAGAAACTTTTCTTTGGACAAAACTTTTTACTCGACTGGAGCAAGAATATCTCTTAAAACAAAATGTTTTAAACAACATTTCTTTTTTGCAACAAAAACTGGATGAAATTATTCGCCAAGAAGAAATTGCCCTGCCGAAATCAATTTTAAATGAAATAAAAAATAAAGTCATTCAAAGAATTACCGGTTTAGGTCCGCTTCAAAATCTCCTGGATGACGAAAGTGTCAGTGAAATTATGGTTAATGGAACTGATAATATTTTTGTTGAAAAAAACGGCGTTCTGAAAAAAACTCCTCTCTTTTTCCATTCAGAAAATGAGTTATTAAATATTATCAACAGAATAGTCAGTCAAGTAGGCAGAAGAATTGATAAAAGCAGTCCAATGGTGGATGCTCGTCTCAAAGACGGATCGCGAATTAATGCCATTATTCCTCCCCTCAGTCTCACCGGTCCCACCCTAACCATTCGAAAATTTTCCAAAACACCCTTAACTCTGGATAACCTCGTGAAACTTGGCTCAATCACTTCATCAACCAAAGAAATTTTACTACAAGCCATTGCCAATAAAGATAACATTATTATTTCCGGAGGAACCGGCACCGGTAAAACCTCTCTGCTCAACGCCTTGTCCCAAAATATCCCCGATTCCCAACGCATTGTTACCATTGAAGACTCGGCGGAACTGCAACTAAAACACAATCACTTAATTTCTCTGGAAAGTCGCCCCGCCAACATGGAAGGCAAAGGAGAAATTTCCATCAGGGATTTGGTCAAAAACGCTCTACGAATGCGTCCCGACAGAATTATCGTTGGTGAAATCAGAGGAGCGGAAGCTATTGATATGCTCCAAGCAATGAATACCGGTCATCAAGGATCTCTTACCACCGTCCATGCCAACGCACCTTTGGAAGCTTTGTTAAGAATTGAAACTATGGTTTTAATGGGAGATGTAGAGTTGCCGTTAAAAGCCATTCGTCAACAAATAATCGGGGCTATCACCTTAATTATTCAATTGGAAAGGCAAGCCGACGGACAAAGAAAAATTTCTCAAATAAGTTGCCTCCGCTCCGATGTCGCTCTGCGAGAAAAAGGAGAATACCGTTTGGAAAATTTAATTTAAAATCTTTAATTATTTCCTCAAACTATGCTCACCTACCAAATAACACAATTCATCGGTAATTTTTTTCAAACTTTTTATCAATTTGTCATTTTGTTTTTCGGATTTCTATCAAAACATTCCGCTTTTTTTGCCGGACTGCTTTTTGGCTTAAGTGTTTTACTTTTCTTATTGTTATTTATTCGTCCCTTATTTATCTTACATCACCGAAAAAAATATTTCCGCCAACAATATTTCTCTCCTAATAAAAAAACCTCCCCAAACAATGACAAGTTTTGGCAGAAAAATCCCTCTCTTAAAAAATTTCAAAAAACTTATGCTTGGGCTGATCTGCCTTTTGCCTATGATTTTTTTCTAATGACGGTTTTAATTGTATTTTTACTGAATATTTTTATCGGCTATGTTTTCGGCTTATTCTTTTGGGGATTATTAAGCGGAATATTTTTTTCTTACATATACATTTTAACCATTAGAGTTTTGGCTCAAAAAAATTATCATAAAATTTCCCGTCAACTACCCTTCGTTTTGGAAACACTGTCCGGATCGGTTCAGGCCGGCTTTTCTCTGGAACAAGCTCTGCGCTTCACAACGGATGAAATAGACAAACCTTTTCAATCAATTTTTCAAAAAATACTTACCGACATAAATTACAACATTCCTCTGGAAGATGCTTTTTTGAAAGCCAAAGGAGAAATTCCCAATCAAGAATTTCAAATGGTTATGGATAGTTTGGTAATGCAAAGTCAAATGGGAGGCAATATTGTCCAAATGCTTCAGCAAATGGCCGATTGGATTAGACAAAAGAATAAACTGGAAAAAGATATGAAAGTTTTCACTTCTCAAGGTCGTCTTTCCGGAATTATAATCGCCTTGCTCTGGCCTCTTTCAGCAACTATTTTTTACTTTCTTAATGCCGACTACATTTCCATTTTATTCACCAACTCCCTCGGACAATTTTTCTTGTTTTTATCAATTATTTTGGAAACAATCGGCTTCTTAATGATTTGGAAAATAATTAAAATCAGAATTTAAAAAAACCATTTTCAAAAACTATGTTTATTATTTACCTGCTAACATTTTTAATATTTATCACCATTTTTACTCTCTCTTTCTTTGAGCTGAGTTATTTTTACTCTAAAAAATTATTCCTCCAAACCGCCGGCGAAACCTCAAGTCCTCTACCAAAAAACACTTGGAAAAAATTAGCTCAAAAATTAAACTATTCGGAAAATTCTTTCTTAATAAAAATATTTACCTATGATTATTTGGAACAATTGCTTCGCCAAAGCGGACAGCCCTCCAATCTAACCGTCAAGGAATTTATTTCTTTATACAAACTGCTCAACCACCTTACTCTACCCATTGCTCTGTTTATCGTTGTTTCCGCCAATAATCTTTTCACAGGACTGATTTTGGGAATAATTTTTTGGTCCATAATAATTTATCTGCCAATTATTCATCTCCGAATTATTGCCAATCGTCGTGTCCGTGAATTCAATTACAATTTCAGTGCCTTTATTGATATGCTCGCTCTTACCGTAAACGCCGGAATGAATTTTGAAAACGCTCTTTTTTTCACCGCCGACAAATTTACCGGTATTATTAAAAAAGAATTTAAATATGTTCAAACGGAAGTATCTTACGGACACTCTTTAAATACCGCCCTAAGCAATTTGCAACAACGAATTAATTCCGTTGATTTAAAACGCTTTATAACCGCCGTTAAACAAGCTACTCAATTAGGAACACCTCTATCGGAAGTTTTAAATATTCAATCAAAACTTATCCTAACAAGTCGCATTCAACGAGCGGAAGAATTGAGTCGCACTGCTTCGGTAAAAATTTCCATTCCTCTGGTTTTTTTCATATTTCCCGCCCTACTCATTCTCTACCTTGTACCGGCCATATTACAATTTATGGGAGTATAAACAAAAAAATTTCCAATACTCGTTTTCGTGCATTTTTTTCAAAAAGTCACAGATTGGAAAAAATTGACGAAAATCGGGATTTGGAAACAATCCCTTGATTGTTTTAATTAAAAAATAGTGTATAATAAAAACACAAAACAACTCCTAAGCAATAATTAATCACAAAACTATGCAAAAAACATTAAAAAACTTGGCAGCCGCTTTCGTGGGCGAATCACAAGCCAGAAATCGATACACGATGTATGCCAAAGTGGCCAAAAAAGAAGGCTATGAAGAAATTTCCGCTCTTTTCACCCTAACTGCCGAACAAGAGAAAGAACACGCCAAATGGCTTTTTAAATTAATTCAGGATTTAAAACAAGATGCCGGCGTTACCATTGAAATTGACACTTCCGTTCCCACCACTTTAGGCGACACTAAAGAAAACCTAAAAGCCGCCATTGCCGGAGAAAATTATGAACACACTTCTATGTACCCGGAGTTTGCCGACATTGCCGATGAAGAAGGTTTACCGGAAATTGCCACTCGTTTGCGAGCTATTGCCAATGCCGAAACAAACCACGAAAACCGCTACCAAAAAGTATTGCAAGAATTGGAAGAAGGGACAGTTTTTGAAAAAGAAGAAGAAGTGGAATGGGTTTGTCGAGAATGTGGCTACACTCACAAGGGAAAAACTCCTCCGGAAATTTGCCCTTCCTGTAACCATCCAAAGGCCTACTATGAAGTAATTAAAAATTAATAATTAAAAACTACTTTTCTACTTACAAAACACTTTCGCTTCAAGTATTCGCAAATTCTTGACCGGCGAATGCTGGTCTTGACCGGCGAATGCTGGTCTTGATCGGCGCATGAAGATCTTAACCGGCGAATGCTTAATTGTAATAGATTTGTAGATTTGCAATGCTATGATTAAAGAAAAAAACCAAATATTTAAATGTACAACTTGTGACAACATTGTTGAAGCCATCCATACCGGAACGGGAGAGTTGGTATGTTGCGGAGAACCGATGAAAGAAATTGCCGAAAATACCCAAGAAGAAGTCGCTACCGAAAAACATATTCCGGTGGTGAAAAAAGATGGTGACATCCTAACCATTACCGTTGGTGAAGTAGAACATCCTATGGACGAAAATCATTATATTGAATGGGTGGAAGTTATTTCTGGACCGACTGTCCATCGTCGTTATCTAAAACCGGGAGCTGAACCTAAAACCAAATTCATTTGTCGCCAAGACACTTACACCATCCGTGCTTATTGTAATATTCATGGTCTTTGGAGTAGTAAATAAAAAAATAAACACTCCTTTCCGATTCGACAAAAAAATAGCATCAAAAAACGCGGCTCCGCCGCGTTTTTCAATTCTCTTATTCACAAATACCTCTTCAACTCCCTCACCACTATTTTGCCCCCTCCGAGTAGAAGTTTTTTATGGACTATTTTATAAATTCGTAATGAATTTATAAATTTAATTAAAAAACAAACCCCCTTCGAAGACAATGCTCCGTCGGAGGTATTCTGATATGCATACACATTACTTTTAATTTTTCTAAAAAAAATATATATATATACCAGATTTTTAAAGAACTACTTTGAAAAATTCATATGATAAGGAAAGGGGTCTGGTGCTACCCAGTCACCAAAATCTGCACAGGTCATACCGGGGGCATCAAAGGCAAACTGCACTTTTTTACCTTCAGACTCTGCTAAGAGGACTGCTCTCAAAATTGTTGGACAAACCTCTTTTTTGATACCATTGCGGTCAAAGCGAATGGAACAAATATCCCAAGTCCCATAACCGATATCCATGGAAACAATTTCCCATTCAAGGTTCATGGAAACATTTGGAACTCCTTCGCATCGGAGCTTGTCATCTGCCTTAACTTGAGTTGTTGCCATTGTCATCATTACTGCCACTGCAAGTAAAATCTTTTTCATTTTGTAACCTCCGTTACCTTTTGATTTGATAGTGCTCATTACTAGTTAAACTAATAATTAGCTCAACTATTTAAATGTATCTTTTTTATTTTTACCAAAGAATACTCATTTTCTGTGCTACCGGCAATCCCTCCTCTTCTAAGACTGTTACCACCTTTGACTGGGAAGTTTTTGTCTCTCCCCAACTAGCGGTAGTTGTTAATCTTGCCGTATAAGTTCCCAGATTATTATAAATATGAGTTGGGCTCTCTTCAGTAGAGGTTGTTCCATCTCCAAAATCCCAATGATAAGTGATACTTGCATTAACGCTCTCATTCTTAATAAGTTTGGATTTATTGGTAAAAAAACGCCTAGTGGCACTTCACCAATAACGGTATCAACCTCAAATTTAGATGAGAAATCGATAGCCTCAACCTTAACATACTCATCACTATCATCTCGGGACGAAGGATTTACTCCTCCCGAATAAGTTACTCTGGTAAAAAAGTAATAATTTTTACCAGCCTCCATTTCATTCGGAATGCAAACATCTTCCACATAAACAGATTTGTAACTTTTGTTATTATACTCACTGTTTGAAAGATTTTTACACTTTGTTTTAAGGTGCCAATCATCATTAGTAAAATACTTATTGTGAGAAAACCATACTTCCACGCAGACATCTGGTCAAACTCCCCCTTTTCTTTTAAGTTTAACCCTAAAATCTCTTCGACTAGGTTTCTCATCAATTGACCAAACCTTTGAACCATGCCAATGCCCGGAAGATCTCTTTCCAATCTTCATATACTTCAATCCGACATGATGATCATAACCCGCCCAGGTATCTCCATTTGGATCAGGGTCATAGCCGACACCGGTTCCGTTAATAGTACCATTGACACTTCCTCCGTAACTTTTGCCACTCCCGGCTTTTACCTGGCTGGAAGAAACTCCCGCCTGAGCAAAAGATATGGTTAAGATTTTTGATCCATTGGATTGCAATGGAACATCTGAGATTAAGGTAGCTGTATTAAATCTGGTATCCAATATCAGTTTTGCTTTGTTATCGGAATTATTACAAAAAGTATTGACTAATCTCGCCTGGGCTGTGCCAAATATTTTTTGTGACCAGTTACTACCTGAAGTATTACAAATGTCTCCAGAAGGAATATTTCGAAAAGTTATTTCGTCTGGGTTTTTATACTAGAGGATGATATTTTCGAAAGCATGTCTAGTTGCTGACATTTGAGCAAGCGAGCCAACACAAGTATAAACATAGCCACCATACTGAGACTAATTATGACCATCTCCATTATTTTTCCATAAATATGGCAATGTAAACCCTTGCCCGTGTGCAGCAAACTCTGTTTGTAAGATATTTAATGCATATTCACCACCAGAAATACCATCTACATAGACATTATTAACATCAAAAGATGGTCCAATCATGGCACGTAAATATTGAACATTAAATCTCAATGATTTGTCCGGACTATTTTCAGCTTCACCACAACTATTCCGATTATCTGGTGGGTTAACCAATTCAGCACCAACTTTATACCCATCGCCACTTGACCATCCCTTTTCTGAGATATAATAATCATTCTTTGTCCAATTTTCTGCATAAGCGAAATTGCTGCACAACAACATTAAGCACGACACATACACAATTTTTTTCAAAATTCTACCTCCATTCTAAATTTTCAAAGAGCATTGTGAATACCTATTATTTCACAATCCGTAGAATACACAAAATTATGTACTCTAGCAGTATTGAAATATTATGCTACTCAATAAATTCAAACGTTGATACTATATTATCTATACATTTTTTCCCTCCTATCACTACATCTAATACTAAATTATTTTTTTTGTCAACATATGCTATTTGTACGTATTTGGTATTAAATATTTCTCTATTGGGATCACTCGCACTAAGAGCACTTACTATTTGTCTATGTTTAGTAATGATATACTTCTCACCTTGCTTATTATTAATTTGATTCTCAATAAAACGTCTTTTTTTAGGAAGCCAATTCGCACCTACACCCCAGCCTTTGTATTTAACATAAACATGACATACTGTTACAGAATTATTCTTATTGAAAAATTTAATCTCAGTTCCATTGTCGTTATAAAAAGCATTACTATTAACACTTATATCAAAATCTTTTGAATATTTAAATCTAAAATTATGCTCTTTGTTTTCATACACTTTATATGTTTCTGAATCTTTCTCGTTTATAGTTGGTTCCATTTTGTATTCTGCACCATTCTCAAGAAGAACTAGTCCAATATGTTCTTGGTAGTATCTGTATGGATCTGATAATCCAAAAACGTAAGCTGGGGAATAAATTCCATCAAATCGAATTAAAGAATAAAAACACCACAATACAACAACCACAACAATGACCACTATAATTTTTATAATCATCACTACCAATTTTTTTGGTTCAATACTTTTTGTCATTATTGTTTGCAAAATTAATTATTTTATTTGCTTTGTTTTATTACTGTCTATTTATTAATTTTTAGATATCTTTCTATTTTAAAATTAGATAATTAGC
>CAYORE010000114.1:0-1735 GCA_964406325.1 uncultured Bdellovibrionales bacterium
TTTAAATATTTTTTATTTTCTTAACACGCAAATTCCGCCGGCATCATAATTCACTCCTCCACCCATATCCAAACATTTGTCCACATAATTAAATCTTTGCCATTTCATTCCCAACCAAAACCCCAGCCCAAAAGAGAGGAATATTAAAATAAGACAACTGATTCTTAAAAATTTTTTCATAATCTATTTTGTTTTTAAAATTTATAACAAATTCTCCTAAAAAGTTTAAATAACGATTTTAAATCTACCTGATTAAAAAATACTCTAAAAACTTATCCCTATCAATCCAGGCAACATCCCCGTGTCGAGAAATACTAAATCCCATTTTTTCCAATTTATCCGCATACCGCCTAACAAGATTAGCAGAAACACCTTTTATTTTCTTAATTTTATCATCATTATCAACGATTCTCGCCAATTCTTGCATACCTCTTAATATGTATCTGGCAACTTGCATTTTTGGCAAAGTAATACCGGAACTAATATGTAAATATAACACTGATCCCCCATCACCCAAATGATAAGAAACTATCCTATTAATTTCATTGTACTGCCCCAGCACATTTAATCCTTTTGACAAATTTGTTTCAAACAAAGTAAAATCTCTCGATGCCCGTAGTGGTACAACTTTAATTATCCGCCACAATTCTTTAAATACTTTTTTTGAATCAATAACACCAACATCAATTTGTGAACCATATAAATCAAGCTTCCGGAAAATATCCTCTCTTTCTTCCTGAGATAAAAATAATTCATCCAAATTATCAAAAATGACTTCCAAATCTCCTCTTAATTCCTGAACTATTTCCTGTTTAGAGCCGGATTGTTTACGAACAATGCTATGTAAATAATTTTTAAATCCACTTTGAAAATAATTTTCAAAACGCTTTTGCTCTAACAAATCTTTTGCCTTACCAATCGTCGGTTCAACCAACACCCTCCAAGAAGAATTATTATTTTCTGTCATATCTTTTAACTTTTATCCTTCAAAAATTCATCACAACAACGACCAAACCTTTACCATTAAACATAAAATGCTTAATACTGCGTTCATTTTTTACAATGCCCTTAGTTTAAAATCTCCTTAATTTTATCCAATAATACTTTTTTCTTTTCTACTTCATAAAATCCCTCTATTTTCCCAATCAGTTTTCCGTTCTCAAAAAACAATAAACTTGGTAATTTTTCAACTTGATACCTTTCTTTTATTTCTTTGGTAATCTCCGTTTTTCTAAACTTAATATCATAATCAGAAAACAATTCTTTAATTGGGATTGAATGAAGTAAACATTCAATGGAGTCATCACTAAACACTTCCACAACCGCAATTTTGCCGGCTTTTAAAATTTCCTGTTCAAAGCCATACAAAATATCAAATGGTGAATTTTTCATTGGCATTGCTCCATATTTATCAACAAACAAATCACTAACTTTTCGTGGATCATTGGCGATATCTTCTTCAATTTTCTTCTTTTCCTCCTCACTGTGAAAAACTCGCAAAGCACCAACACCGCAAGCCTTTTCACATAAATCACAATCTACGCACTTAGAATTATCAATTGCCACTTCTTCTTTTTCAGTATCCCAATACAGTGCTCCTGTCGGACATGCCACAATTCCACTACACTCTTCCGCATTATCACAAATTTTTTTGTTTAAAATCACTCCCATAATTTTTGTCTTTTAACTTTTATTCTTCAAAAATTTTTCTATTCGTTTAAACAACCTTTTTCTA
>CAYORE010000115.1:0-8947 GCA_964406325.1 uncultured Bdellovibrionales bacterium
AATTATCAATTTCAATTATCAATTTCAATTATCAATTGTTAACTATCAATTAATTGTGATTATCAAATGCAATTTTCCAGTAGTACAACTTACGGCTTGAGAGCATTGGCTAATTTAGTGTTAGCAAAAGCGGACAATCCCAATCGGGTGAAATCCTTAAAGATTATTGCCGAAGAGGAAGGAGTCTCATTGAAATTTTTGGAAAAATTATTTTCCCGATTAAAAAATGCTGGCATAGTTTCTTCAACAAGGGGCGTAAACGGAGGGTATTATTTGCATAAAGAAGTTGGAAAGATAAAATTGTTGGAGGTTTTGGATGCTTTGGGAGAAAAAACAATTGTTTTTAAATGTGTTAACAGAGAAGGAGGAATAACCTGTGGAAACAGTGTTAAGTGTGGAGCGGTTCCGGTTTTACAAAAGGTGCAGATGGCAATTAATGAATCGTTGGGAAAAATGACTTTAAAGGATTTGGTATGATAAATTAAAAGTTTATTAATTAAGAATTGGGAATTAAGGTTAAGAATTTAAACCAGCATTCGCCGGTTAAAACCAGCATTCGCCGGTTAAAACCAGCATTCGCCGGTTAAAGATTTAGTCTGTAAAGTTAATTCGTTATTCTTAGTTGAAAAAAATAATTTGTAAAAATAATTAAATTAAACAATATGTATAGTAAAAAAGTTTTGGATCATTTTAAAAATCCACGAAATCAAGGAGAACTGAAAGGCGCTAATGCCGTCGCTCAGAAGGGTAATCCGGTTTGTGGTGATGTTATGAAAATTTATTTAAAAGTTGATGAGAAAGGTATTATTCAAGATGTTAGTTTTGAAACGCTCGGTTGCGCCGCCGCTATTGCCGTTTCCTCTTTATTGACGGAATACATTAAAGGAATGACGGTGGAGGAGGCCAAGAAAGTTACTAAAGATGATATTGTTAAAGAAGCCGATGGATTACCGCCGGCTAAGATTCATTGTTCAATGTTGGGTGTTGACGCAGCTTTGGCGGCACTTAAAAATTATGAAGAAAACAAAAAAAGTAATTAAATAACAAAAAAATGAAAAAGATTTATTTGGATCACAGTGCTACCACCCCGATAGATAAAGAAGTTTTTGAGAAAATGAAACCGTACTTTGGGGAAAAATTTGGCAATTCTTCTTCTATTCACAGTTACGGGCAAGAAGCATTTGAGGCGGTGGAAGAAGCCAGACAACAAGTTGCCGATTTTGTTGGCGGGCAAAAAGAAGAAATTATTTTTACTTCCGGAGCGACCGAGTCGGATAATTTGGCTATTTTTGGTGTTAGGGATAAATTACAAAAAGATGGCTTGGCTTTAAAAGATTTGCATTTTATTACCACCGCTGTTGAGCATCCGGCGGTAGAAGAGCCATTTTTAAAATTAAAACAACAGGGAGCGGAAGTTACTTTTTTACCGGTGCAGTCCAACGGAGTTGTTTCTTTGGCAGAAGTGAAAAAGGCGATTAAAGATAACACTGTTTTAATTTCCGTTGTTTATGTGAATAGTGAAGTGGGGAGTAAACAACCCGTTGAAGAAATAGGGCAATATATTGGAAAGATAAAAAAAGAAAGGGAAAAAAATAAAAATAATTTACCTTTGATTTTTCATAGTGATGCGGTTCAGGCGGCCAACTTTTTTGATTGTGATGTGAAAAAAATGGGGGTGGATTTATTGTCTTTGTCCGGACATAAAGTTTACGGCCCCAAGGGAGTGGGAGGACTTTATGTTCGTTCCGGAATTAAGTTGATCGGACAACAAGTTGGTGGACATCAAGAAAATAATTTGCGGAGCGGAACTTATAATGTGCCGGCCATTGTCGGTTTCGGTGAAGCGTTAACAATTGCCAAGAAGTATCGGGAGAAGAATAATGAGTACTTGCGTCGTTTGCAAAAGAAATTGGCAGAAGGTATTCAGCAAAAAATTTCTCAAGCTCGTTTAAATACGGACTTTACGCAAGCCACTCCGTCTCATGTACACTTTGCTTTTCCCGGAGCGGAAGGGGAAGCGGTTTTGATGGAGCTGGATATGGAAGGAATTTGCGTTTCAGTCGGTTCCGCTTGTGCTTCCACCAGTTTGCAGGCCTCTCCAACCTTAAAAGCCATGGGGGTACCAAAAGAGGTAATTCACGGAGCGGTAAGGATGACTTTGGGAAAACACAATACGGAAGAAGAAATTGAAAAAGTGGTGGAGGTTTTGCCAAAAGTAATAGAAAAGTACAGGGCGATGGCTCCAAAAAACTTGGATTATGGCGAAGTGAAATTTTAGTTGTTTTGGATTTGATTTGTGGTTGATGATTAGAGGATGGGTTTGTTTGTTTAACAGAAAAGTAAATAAAATAGTGACATTAAAAATGAGACTGGAAAATATTCTCATATTTCGTGTCACTTTTTTATTTTTTTACTGATTTTATTATGGAGTTAATCTTAAATTCTTCTTAAATTCTAACTCAAATCTTAATTAAGCAAATAGGAAAATTTCTTAAAATCTTCCCCATTAAAAACTTCCCTTGGTAATGGTTGACATATTTTTATTTATGTGATATAGTCTGCTTTGTAGGAGATAGGGAATGGAGTTAATTCTGTTTTTAAATTTGATTTAAATGGTTATGAAATTTATCACAAAAAATAAATTGGAGGCGATGACGATGGAGTTGTTGAACAGTCTTCAGGAACGACCGCGAAAAGTACTGGTTAAACGATTTGGTTTGCGAGGTGGGAAAAGTTATACTTTGGATGCCATCGGAAAAGAGTTTGGCATTACTCGTGAGCGAGTAAGGCAAATTGAAAAGACCGCCTTTACTTCTTTGAGAAAGAAGGCAAAATCGGATGATTTGCAACAAGCGGAGAATTTTGTTTATGATACCTTAAAAAAAGGGGGAGGTTTTTTGGATAGAGGTAGTTTAAAAAGAGCTGTTTTTGGCAAACGGATTAACTTGAAGCAAAGAAATCAACTGGCTTTTCTTTTTAATTCTTTGGGAAAATTACATTATCAAAAAGACACAATTCCTTTTAGTGGAGTTTGGTATTTAAGTTTTGCTAAAAGAGAAGTGGGGCAATTAAAAAATTTTAACGAAAAATTGGTTAATTATTTTCAAAAAGAAAAAAGAGTTTTAAAATTTTCTGAAATAAAAAAAGCTATTTTGAATGGTGACTTAGGGGAAGAATTTAAAAAAATGCTTCAAGGAGAGAAAGGAGAGGAAAAATTGAAAGTCGTTTTAAGTGGTAGTAAATTAATCGGTAAGAATATAATGGGAGAATGGGGATTGCTTTCTTGGAGTATCGTCTCGCAAAAATATGTGAAAGAAAGAGCTTTGTTGATTTTGAGAAAAGAAAAACAACCTTTGCATTTTAGAGAGTTGACCGAATTGATTAATAAGCAATGGCAGGACAAAAGGACTTTGCCACAGACCGTGCATAATGTTATTATTAAATATGAAGAATTTATTTTCGTAAAACCGGGAACATATACCGTTATTTGGTCAAAAGAGGATACAGCAATTAAAAATCGTTAGATAAGAGTGAAATTGGCTTTTGGAAGAACTGCTTAGTAAAGCGTGGCAAAAAAGGTGTTTTGTGTTAAAATAAAGATGTTCAAAGATTAATTTACAAGCAACTTTTTGCAATTTATAGATTTTGTTAAATTTATCCGGAGATATTTGGAGGAAAAGTTGGCTTGCTTAGTGTTATTTCTATGGCTGAAAATAAGAAAAGTGAAAATCTTAACAGACTTTGGATACCGTTTCTTTCGGTGCTCTTTTTCTTGTCTGTGGTGATAATGTTTATTTTTCCCGGAGATGCTTTGCTGTTTTGGCGAAGTGTTAAAATGTTTTTTGTTGATTTTTGGTGGTTAATTTTGCCGTATCCGTTGTGGCATGTTTATAATTTTCTTTGGTCGGAATATACGGAGTATGGGTATTTAAGTAAATTTGAATATGTTGTTTTGGAATTGATTCCTCCAAAAGATATTGAAAAAAGCCCGAAGATAATGGAGCATGTTTTCGCCGGTTTACACGATTTTTCCACTCCCAATAATTTGGAAATTCACGCCGGCTGGAAGATGATGCAGGCAAAAATGTCTTTTGAGATTGCCGGAGATTCCGGGAAGGTTCATTTTTATATTCGCTGTCCGAAACAAATGCGAAATAATGTGGAGGCGCAAGTATATGCCCATTATCCCGATATGGAAATTTACGAGGTGGATGATTATGTAAATAAGGTTCCGAAAAATTTACCTAATGATAAATGGATGGCTTGGGGAACCACTTATACTTATGCCGGCAATCAGGCCTTGCCTATCAGGACTTATAAACATTTTCAGGAAGATGTTACCGGAAAAATGATAGATCCTTTGGCAAATATAGTTGAGGTTATGTCAGCCTTGGGAAAAGATCAGCATGTTTGGTTGCAAATTATCGTGATGCCGGAAAAAGCCAAAAATTGGCACCCGGCTAGTGAGGCTTATATTCAAGAATTATTGGATAAATATTTGGGAAAAAAAGAAAAGAAAAAAAAGTTGCCGTTTTTTGATGCTTTGCAAGAATTATTTGTAATGCCCGGGAATGTTTTTCGGGGAATGTTTGGTGGAGAATTGACCGCTCCGGCAACAAGTGGTGCTGATGATGATGGAAAGGTGGAATTTGATATTAATAAGTTACCGCCGGGAGTTAAGGAGAAAGTGGAGGCGATTAGCGATGCTATTTCTAAAGATTCTTTTCAAACGGTAATCAGGTTTGTGTCGGTGGGAAGTAAAAAATATTGGGATAAACCTTTGAGTGTTGGAGGAATCAGGGGGGCGATGCGACAATTTGCAGATACGAATTTAAATGACTTGGTAACGGACAATAAAACAAAAACTTATGCCAATTATTATTTTGATAAAGAAAGGGAGTTGTATAAAAAAAGGAAAATTGTTGCCGATTATAGAGGGCGATCCGGATCGGGGATGTGGATTATTATGAATACGGAAGAGTTGGCGACATTGTATCACTTCCCGGATATGATAGTTAAAAATCCGGCGTTAACCAGAATTGAATCTCGAAAAGAAGATGCTCCGGCTGACTTGCCGGTGGGGGTTGGCTTTGAAGAGAGTGGCAGGTGATTTTTCGAAAACAGTTCTTTTTGGAGATTTTTTAAAAGTAATATATTAATAATTTGCAATGACCGGTAATGAAGAAATAAATTTTTTTGCCAAAACCAATTTCCGAAGTAAGGAGCAACCTTTTGGTATTAAAACCGATGATCGTCGGCGTCATTTTTATACTTTGGGAAAAACCGGTATGGGAAAGACCAGTATGATTCAAAATATGGCCATTCAAGATATTCGAAACGGTAAGGGTGTGGCTATAGTTGATCCTCATGGAGAATTTGCGGAAGAATGTTTAAAAGCGGTTCCGGCTAATAGAATTAATGATGTGATTTATTTTAACCCGGCTGACTTGGAATATCCGGTAGCTTTGAATATAATGGAAAGTGTTGATCCGGAATATAGGCATCTGGTTTCTTCCGGTTTGATTGGCATTTTTAAAAAACTTTGGGCTGATTCTTGGGGACCTCGTTTGGAGTATATTTTACGAAATGCCATCCTAGCTTTACTTTGTCATCCTTCCGCCACTTTGTTGGGGATTAATCGTATTCTAGTTGATAAACAGTATCGGGAGGAGGTTTTGTCCTATGTTGACGATCCGGTGGTTAGTTCTTATTGGGTGGATGAGTTTTCCAAGTATAATGATAAGTTATTGACAGAGGCCATTTCTCCAATTCAAAATAAAGTTGGTCAATTTTTATCTTCCGGATTGATTAGAAATATTGTTGGACAAACTAAGTCGGCTTTTTCTATCAGGGAGGTAATGGATGAAGGCAAGATTTTGATTATGAATCTTTCTAAGGGGAAAATTGGTGAAGACAGTAGTGCTTTGTTGGGGGCGATGATGATCACCAAAATTCAATTGGCGGCGATGAGTCGGGTGGATATTGTTGAAAGTGAGCGGAATGATTTTTATTTGTATGTTGATGAGTTTCAGAATTTTGCCACAGAGTCTTTTGCGGGCATTCTGTCGGAGGCGCGAAAATATAGATTGAATTTAATTTTAGCTCATCAGTTTATGGCTCAATTGGACGAGACAGTGTTGAATGCCGTTTTGGGGAATGTGGGAACCATTGTTTCTTTTAGAGTGGGAGCAATGGATACGGAAATTTTAGAAAAGGAATTTGAGCCGACTTTTTACGCCAATGATTTGGTGAATTTGGATAAATATAATATATATTTAAAGTTAATGATAGATGGTGTGGCTACCAGACCGTTTTCCGCCAAGACTTTATTGCCGATAGATGTTTCGGATACGATTAAAAATGTTGATAAGGTGATTAAGGCCTCTCGAGATAAATATGCCAATAATAGAGCAACGGTTGAAAAAAGGATTATGGATTGGAGTGGAATGAAGAATCCGGAAGTTGCTCAAAACATAAAGTCATTTGCTCAACAGGTGGTGGAATTGGAAAAGGAAGGAGTTGGTTCTTCTGATGATAGGCAAGAGAATGAGGTCGGGAGAGTCTCGCAGAATAACCTTAAAACCAAAATTAAAGAAAGGACAAAAAAGCAATTAAAATCCGGAAATGACAATGGTCAAAATGGTGTTGCGAGCAGGGGAGATGATTTGATTAATGCGGTTCAGATTGGCATTGGTGAAGAAGGAGTGACTGAAGTGGGAAAAAAGAAGGATTATAATAAACAAAGTGATAAGATGGTTTCAGAATTTGACGGAGAAGTTAAAGAGAAACAAGAAAAAGTTGTCGGACAAGGAGAGAGTGATAAGAAAAATAAAAAACAAAAAAAATCCGGACAGGATAAAGATGTTTTGCAGGTAGTTAACTGTTCCGGTTGTGGCGTGGAAACGGAAATTAATTTTATTCCCGACGGGATTAGGCCGGTATTTTGTCGAGATTGCTTAAAGGAATATCGTCGAGAACAAGCCAAGTTGCAGAATTCTTTACAAAAACAACAATCTTCTTCAGCGAAAAAAAAGCGAAATTCCAATAAAGATAATGGGGAGAAGGGTGGTAATATTAAAATTATTAAAAATAACAAAAAGCAAAGTAGGGTGCAAGTTGATAGCGAAGCGATTCAAGATTTAATTAAAAAAGCCATGGAGGACAATGGTTAGATTGACAGTCAATGACTGGCAATTGGTAACCGACATCCTTTGTTAGGGGGAAAGATTTTTGGTTTTTAATTTTTTAATTTGTTAAATTTAATGGCGAGAAAAATACAGGTGGCAAAATATGCTCCACCACCAACGGAACTTCCGGTGTTAAACGGTCCGGAATCAAATAAAACAACTTTTTTCGGGCGAACCAATTATTCCAATCAGTTACAAGAATATAAGTATGTTTTTGGGATTAAGGACGAAGACAGAACCAGGCATATGTATTTAGTGGGAAAGTCGGGGGTTGGTAAATCCAAATTGTTGGAATTGATGATTAGGCAGGATATTGCCGGAGGGAAAGGTGTTTGTTTGATAGATCCTCACGGTGATATCGTTGAGGATATTTTAAAATTTATTCCGGAAAATAGAATTGATGATGTTTGCTTGATAGATCCCGGTGATGCGGAATTTCCGGTGGCCTTCAATCCTTTGGCCAATGTGGATGAAAATTTTAAATTTCAGTTAACTCAGGGAATGATTGAGGTTTTGCAAAAACAGTTTGGTGCCAATTGGACTCCTCGTTTGGAGCATGTTTTTCGTTTTACTTTGTTGGCGTTATTGGACTATCCGCGAGCGACAATGCGGGGGGCAATTCAAATGTTAACCGATAGGGAATATCGGCAAAAAGTAATTGAATATATTCAAGATGATATTGTGAAAAAGTTTTGGGCGATTGAATTTGCCGATTGGTCGGAAAAATTTGATACTGATGCTATTATTCCTTTGGTAAACAAATTGGGACAGTTTTTGGCGGATCCGATGTTGAGGAATATTTTTGGGCAGGCGGAGAATAAAATAGATTTGGGCGAATTGATGGATAAGGAAAAGATAATTTTAATCAATTTGTCCAAAGGTAAATTGGGAGAAGAAAATTCTTCGTTTTTTGGGGCGATGTTTTTAACAAAAATCAAGCAAGCGGGAATGGCCAGGGCTCTTTTGCCGGCGGAAGAGCGAAAAACCGTTTATATTTATGCCGATGAGTTTCATAATATCGTTACGGAAACTTTTGAGAATTTATTATCGGAGGCCAGAAAATTCGGCTTGGCGATGATTATGGCTCACCAATATGTCGGGCAACTTTTGCCGAAAGTACAGTCTGCCGTTTTGGGAAATGTGGGAACAATTATAACTTTTAGAACCAGTGGTGAAGATGCGGTTAAATTGGAACCGGAATTGGCTCCGGTTTTTAAGGTGCAAGATATGATTAATTTGGGGCGACGAGAGTTTTATATTAAATTGTTAATTGACGGAGAATCTTATGATCCTTTTTCCGCCAGAACTTTGGATGTTTTGCCACCAAATCATCAATCTTTTAAAGAAGAGATTTTGCAGGCATCTCGGCGAAAATATTCCAAACCATTGGAAACGGTTTTACGGGAAATTAGGGTTGAGGAAGGATTGGAGGTGGAGACCGTTGCGGATAATCAGAAAGGTGGGGTAATTGGAGGTGAGACGGTTGAGAATTTTGTTACCAAGAGAGAGGAAAAGGAAGAAATAATTGATGATTTGGATCTTAACAACAGTTCTGAAAGTGGTGGTTCTAATAGTGGACAAGAAGATGAATTGGAGCCATTGATTTGAGAAATTGTTTGAGAATGTTTTTTTGAAAGATGATTTACTTGGTTAGTGAGGAGAGTTTTGTTTAACTTGGTGAGGGATATTGAATTTATGAATCAAAAAACACCAAAATTTAATAAGGCGATGGAAAAATATTTTTCCGAATTGAAACTTGA
>CAYORE010000116.1:0-7461 GCA_964406325.1 uncultured Bdellovibrionales bacterium
TCGTTCGGGCCAAGCTACTCCCAAACCTTTGATTTTTGCGCCGGAAATACATTTTTACCTTGCCTCTCCCATCACAAAACTTTTGGAATATGTTGCTAATGAATCGATAAGACGTGTGGATTTGCGCTTGGCCAGCAATACCCTTCATCTAAAAGCCATCGAAGTAGAGAACGAGCCCATATTTGCAGATCGGGTAAAAGTAAAAATGCTTTCGCCCATGGCCATCCGGTCAACCTTACTTACTGCAGAGGGAAAAAAGAAGAGTTATTATTATAATCCGCATGAAAGTGAATTTTCAGAATTAATGCGCAAAAATTTGGAAAAGAAATATCGGTTAGTATTTAAAACAGAAATAGAAGGTAAGTTAACCATTATTCCCATCGGTCGGGGAAGGGAAAGAATCATAAAGGGGGACCATAATTTTATCATCAAAGCCTGGGATGGTATTTACGAATTACAAGGCACGCCGGAATTAATCCAACTTTCCTATTCCACCGGTCTGGGCGAGAAGAACAGTTTAGGGCTGGGGATGTGGGAAGAAATAAAATAAAATTTCACAGAATAAAAACTATTGGAGCGTATTATGTATAACGTAATCGCGGAGATTGGTCAAATTGTTTCGGCTTCTGCAAGCAACGATATTTTAAACTTCTTAATTATCGATACAAATAATTTTAAACATCTTGTGGGGATTAATTTTGATATTGAAAATAATCGTCTGGAATTTCCCTTATTAAAATCTTCGGAAAAAAGTTTAAACAAACAAGTTTTAAGAGACTATCTTTACATCGGAAATGAGAAAGCGAGTCGTAAACAATTTGCACCAACTACAGAGAACCTTCTTTATTTGATTTCACAATCAATCCCAAATTTGACCAATTATCTGGAAAGTGATTCTGAATTAAAAACATTACTTGAAAAAGTAACCGAACAGTTCTTTAAAAGAACCAACAAACCGGATGATTCCAGATATGGTAAAATTCTAAATGACCGATTTGTTGAAAATTTTGGAGTTAAATTTACAGAAAAGGAAAATGACAATAAAAAATTAAAGGAAAATGTTACGGAATATGCAAAAAAGTTAAAAGAAAATGTTGGCAAACATCTGGGAATTAAACCAAAAGAGACGCTGTTTACGGTCCTTATTAATTCTCGGCCGATAGCACAATTTACCGAATATCAAAATTTTGTTATCAAACTAAATTTGGAAGAAAACTTTACGGCAAGCAAAGAGGGTATTTGTTCTATTTGCGGAAAAGAAAAAAGGGTTACCAGTAACACCACAAGATTTTTGATGAAATTTTACATGGTCGATAAAGTCAGTTTTGCTTCTTATTTTGACAAGAACAATTTTTACAAAGCTGTCACTTTGTGTGAAGACTGTTACAAACATTTTTTAATTGGCGAAAACTGGATTGCAAAAAATCTTAATACACGGTTAGGTGGGTTTAATCTTTACATATTACCACAACTGGTTTTTTCTTCAGATAACGGAAACAACCTGTTTGAAAAGCTGAAAAATATTCCACAAACGTTTAATGATATTAAAAATGTGAAACGTTTGCAGGAAATTGAAAAAGACACGATTCGAAAAAATATGTTACAGCAAAATCTATTAAAAAATCCGTTTGTCTGGAATTTTCTGTTTTACAAGAAAACCAATTCGGCCTTTAAAATTTTGACCTTGATAAAGGATATTCCACCTTCTCGAATATTAACTCTGATGAAAATTCAGGGTGAAGTTGAAAAAATGAGACGAAAATTTTTGCCCGCTTGGATTACTTTTGATCTGGAGCAGATTTACTGGTTAATCCCTTTAAAACGCAAAAGGGCTGATTTGCTAGAATTTAAAAAAGTACTGCAAATCTATTATAATATCATATCCGGCATTCCTTTAGACAAAAATACTTTGTATGGATTTTTTAAACTACTGGCTCATATTCATCGTTTTGAGAGCTACGCAATCTACCAAATTAACGGGAGTAACAATCACGATCTGGACCTTGTTCGTGATGTTTTAAAGTGGAATCTTTTCCTTTTATTTTTAAAAAAATTAAATCTAATAAATGGAGGAAAATTTATGTTTGAACAAGAAATCGAGAATTTTTATCCAGAAGGTATGAAAGAGTTTTTGCAGGCGATGAATTATTCTAATGAGCAACAGGGGCTTGCCTTGTTGGGATATGTGATTGGAACGGTGGCTTATGCACAGGTTAAATCTAATTTGTCCAATAAACCGGTGCTTGATAAAATAGGCTATCAGGGCATGAGCGATGAAAAGGTTGTGCGTTTATTTAACGAAATTTTCGAGAAAATAAGACAATATCACAAAATAATCGGTTATGCCGAACGCTGGTGGGCTGCAGCCAAAAAATTGTACGAAGGTGGGAATCGAAACGCGTTGACCGCTGATGAACGGGTGTTTTACTTATTGAGCGGCTATGCTTTCAACATTATTAATGCAAAATCTTTCAAAGAAAATACTCAGGAAAAAAATAATTAAAAAACAGGAGGATAAAATGAACAATTCTGAAATCTTATTTATTTATGATGCCCAAATGTGCAATCCAAATGGGGACCCTGATGAAGAAAATCGGCCGAGGATGGATTATGCCACTCAGACCAATCTGGTTAGTGACGTTCGCTTAAAACGTTACATTCGCGATTACTTGCAGGAAAAGGGCTTTGACCTTTATGTACAAAAAGGCGAAAAAGGCAAAACAGTAGACGCTTCGGGCAGGATTAAAGAGGTTTTAAATGCCGAAAAACTGGAAAAACTCAACAAAGACGATTTGAACCTGATATTGGAAAAATTGATAGATGTTCGCCTTTTTGGTGCCACCATGCCAATTAAACTTGAAGGGAAAGGACAATCCATTGCTTTTACCGGACCGGTACAATTTAATTGGGGCTATTCTTTAAACAAGGTTTACTTGTTAGATTCGCAATCCATTACATCTCATTTCAGCTCCGGTGAAGAACAGGAACAGGGAACAATTGGCAAAGATTATCGGGTGAAATATTCTCTGATTGCTTTTCATGGGGTTATCTCCGGGTATAACGCTAAAAATACCGGTATAACAGAAAATGATATTGAACTGCTCGACGAAGCAATTGTCAAAGCCATTCCTTTGCATGCAACACGTAGTAAAATCGGGCAGGAGCCGCGTTTGTACCTCCGTGTTAAATACACATCTGACGGATTTATTTTGGGCGATTTCCGAAAATGGTTGAAATTAGTTAAAGCAAACAACAAGAAGGATGAAGAAATTTTTTCCGTTCAAGATATTCAACTTGATATTTCGCAATTGGTAAATGAATTAAAGAATGTGCGGGAACAAATCGAGCAGGTTTATTTGTGGCACGATAAAAATTTAAATCTCATCGGCAATATTGAGGAAATTCCGAAATTAAACCAAATGTAGGAAGGCATTATGAGACACAGCATTGTTGCCTTTAACTGGAAAGGGATGATAGCTCATTTTCGACAGTTTGATGCGAATTCTTCGTCTTTAAGTTACTCGTTTCCGCCCCCCACTGTTGTAGTCGGGATGATTGCCGGTATTTTTGGAATTGAACGAGATCAGTACTACAAACTTTTTAGTAAGCGCTTTTTGAAACTTAGCGTTCAAATTTTAACTCCGCTAAGAAAAATAATGCAAACGGTCAATTACATTTATGCTACGCAGGCCAGTCATTTGAATATGAGCGCTCCGAATGTACACACACAAATTCCCGTAGAATTTGTCGTTTCTTCACAATTTCCCGAGAGACCGATTGCCTATCGCATTTTTTTGAAATTTGAAGATGATGAATTTGCGCGAGAACTGGAAAAGATCGTTACACAAAATAAGATGAAATATTTACCATATTTTGGCAGCGCGCCATTTTCCAGTTGGATTGAGTGGTTGGGCATTCCGCAAGAATTTGAGATTCTGGAAAGCTCGCAACCAATACAGGTTAATTCTGTAGCGCCGGTAGATGCCATTGCGGCTAATTCTTTATCGCTGGATTTAACTGAAGATGCGCCACCTGCTTATTTTCGCGAACACATGCGTAGAGAATTTGCGCCGGGACGTGAACCAGGAGAAATCATCAATCTACTTTGGGATCGCAATCGCAGTAAAATAAAAGCGATCTTTAAGGCACCGGTTTATCGACTAAAATTCCACGGAGAAGATTTGAATGTTCTTTTTTATTAAAAAGCTGGGCAATTATGATTAAAATATTATGCAAGTAATTTACCGATAAAATTTCCAAACGTGTCTGAAATTTGAAGACGATACGGAAAGCACAGTTGGTTTGGCTGAATTAAAGAGAGAACGAATATTCAAAATTTGGAAGGGGCCAGATGTATCTGAGAAATATTTGTCCATTCCCCACAGAAAACCCTGGCCTGAAACAAAGAATTGGACAAATGAAATTACCCAACCAATTGTATAGTTTTTGGTTGTCGCAGAAAATTTACTTCCAAAAACATCAAGCATGGTCATAGAATAGCAACCATGCATCAATAGAGAAACTCGAAAATTTACAAAAGACATCAAATTTTTAAAAACTAAAAAAGATTCAATCTTAAAAATGAATTACGTTCAATTTTATTCCCACATTGAAAAAGACGTAAAGGGCAAAATCATTTTCACCAAGCCACTTCACGAACATTTGCATGAAGTGGAAGTAAGTGCGAAGGAATTCATTAAACAAAGTGCTGTAAATAATTCAAATTTGGAATACTTGGCTCCATTAATCGGCTTTGCCCACGATTTCGGTAAATACACAACTTTTTTTCAGGATTACCTGATAAATGGCAACGATACGGGGAGCCTAAAGAACCACAGTCTCGTATCGGCCTTTTGGGGAGCCTATTTGGTGTATTGTGAAAAACCGGATTCATTTTTGGAAGCCTTACTTGTTTTCAATGCTATTTTAAACCATCATGGCAATCTGGAAAATGTTTCGGACTTATTACAAAACATGAGCGATTTAGCTAATCCTGTTTTAAAAGATTTTGTTGAAACCGAATATCAGCGAAAATTTTCCATTCTCTTTGAAAGACAACTACCGGATCTAAAAAAACACGCAGAAGCCATTGACCGAGACCTGGGGAAAGTCCATTCCAATTTGCCTGCCGTTGAAAAATTTCTGGAAGAATTGATGATTGACAATTCAATTTTTTTTCAATTTTTAATGGAAGCAAATAATGCATATCAAAAAAATCAAGAATCAGGTAAGTGTTCGGATTTTAATTTTAAACGATATTTGCTATTTTCCGCTTTAATCGATGCCGACAAACGTGAGGCAGGAAGAATTCAAACAGAAATTCAAAGAAAACAAATCCCTAAAAACAGTGTAAAAATTTATATTGACCAAGAGTTACGCGATCAAAAAGTTTCCCTTGCTTCATTAAGAGAAAAACTTTTCAATGAACTAAATGCACAGGCTCAAACAATCCATCTTGACCAACACATTTTTACCTTAACAGCACCAACAGGAAGCGGGAAAACACTATCAGCACTTAATTTTGCATTTATATTGCGAAATCGTCTTCAAACGGAAAAAGGATTAAATCCTCGAATTATTTATGTTCTGCCTTTTACCAGCATTATTGATCAAAATTTTGAAGTATTTAAACGTGTAATTAGTAAAAGCAATCCCCAATTTGCTAATGACTCGTCGCTTTTATTAAAGCACCATCATCTGGCCAAAACTTCGTATCAGACAGGAAATGAATCCTTGCCACTTGACCAGGCGCTCATGCTCACAGAAAGTTGGGAATCGGAAATTGTGGTCACAACGTTGGTACAATTTTTTGATTCGATAATTACCAATAAAAATAAAATGTTAAAAAAATTTCACAACATTTCCGGCAGTTTAATTATCTTAGATGAAGTACAAAGTATTCCCATTGAATATTGGCCATTAGTGCGAAATGTTCTTAAACTTCTTGCTGAAAAATTTAATTGTTACTTCGTTTTAATGACTGCCACACAACCATTAATCTTTTCTGAATCCCAAGTGGTGGAATTGGTAAAAATCAAATATGAACTATTTGGCCAATTGAATCGCGTTGTGATTAAGCACCATTCTGAGACTCTATCTTTAACCGATTTTGCAGGTAAATTTCTTTCTTCTTTGAACTCACGGAAATCGTATGCGGTTATTTTGAATACCATCAAATCTTCCGTCGAATTTTTTGAACTCATAGAAAAGAAATTAAACACAAAACACCGGTTATTCTATTTATCAACCAACATCATTCCTGGGCATCGACAAAAAAGGATTGAAGAAATTAATACATTGCTCAAAAAAAACATTCCGGTAATTTTGGTGAGTACGCAAGTAATCGAGGCTGGAATTGATTTCGATTTCGATATTATTTATCGCGATTTTGCTCCCGTGGATTCTATCGTTCAGGCATCCGGGCGAGCCAATCGGAATGGCGACAAATCGGAGGGAGGCCAAGTCAATATAATTCACCTGGTTAACGAAAATGAACAGCAGTTTGCCAATTTTATTTATGGAAAAGCACATTTATTCGTCGCTTCCGAACTTTTTAAAGAGATAAACCAATTGCCGGAAAAGGAGTTTTTTACACTCGTACAAAAAAATTATCAACAATTGGTACAAATTTGTGATTTATCATCCGGAGAAAAAATTTTCCAAAAATGGTGGCAGGAATGTGATGTTTCTATCTTACCAGAATTTCGCTTAATTAATGAAAAATTAAATTATGTGAATGTTTTTGTCTGTATTGATGAACATGCACAAAAAATCTGGAAAAACTTTTTGAACGGTGTGTATTTTGAAAAGGATTACCGTCAAAAACGTTTAAATTATCTTAAAATTCGGAAAGATTTAAATCAATATGTTGTTTCTGTTCCAGCAAAATTAACAAAAAAACACTTTTGGGATTATGCGCAAAAACCTTTTCAAGGTATTGGTTACATTGATTTGGAAATGGCCGCTGATTATTATCATTCGATAACCGGTTTTATTCGCAAAGTAGATGACCAAATTATGTTCCTTTGATAAGCAAGGATTTGTCATGAAAAAGAAGAAAAACGAACTCATTCGGGAAAACCTATTCCTGAAATTCAAAATCATTTTGCAAGGCGGGGTGATTCCAGATAGCGGAAATATTGACCCCAAAATCTGTTACACTACCTGATTATTATTGAAAAACGGCAAAAATAACAATTACACTCCAATGTCAGTGTTTTTAAAAAATAATGCGATTAAAATGCAATTAATTAAAAAAACTTTTTCCCCTGGCTGAAACAGAAAGAAGTGACTGTTGAATTAATAAATAAGTCAGGTACTGAATTGGTCCAATTAAGATCTTTTTACTAACAGGGCGGATGGATTAAATGTTTTCATTCTTTTTAAGGAAATGATGAAAGAATTTACCATTACCGGCACTTTAATTTGGTATTACTACATTTGTGCGCGAGAGGTCTGGTT
>CAYORE010000117.1:0-2670 GCA_964406325.1 uncultured Bdellovibrionales bacterium
CCCCATTGCGGTTTTTTGATTTTTAACACTGCTTTAATTTATGTTCTTATTTTTTTAAGCACCATCTTGTTTTCATTTAACTGAAAATATTTAGTCCTACATCTTAAAATATTTCTTTAAAAAAAGCAAGTGCTTCAAGAAGCTCTTGAAGCACTTTGACATATCTTTATATTTTTATTTTATTCCTCATCAACAAATTTACTGTGCACCCAACCAATTATCTCCGGTTGATTATCTCCATCAGCCGGAACAACTATTTGTACCCAACCTCCTTTTTCTTGTAATTTTTTAAATTGTCCGGTGGTTTTTATTTTAGTTAATTTTTCTCCCTGCAGTGACCCTTCGGAGCGAACATTAATTGGTCCTTCTTCATCAACGGTAATCGTAACCGTTTCTTCTTTATTTTTTGCCTCAGTCTCTTTTTTCCGTTCTTCGTTTACTGTTTCAGTGGAAGTGTTTTTCTTCTCATCTGACTCTTCTTCTTGATTATTTTCTGTCTCGTTTGTGATAATGTTTGATTTTCCATTATCTAAATTTTCAATAAATTTTTCCATCGCCTTTTTAATGTTTTGATATTTTTCTTGATCACCGATAATCTCAATTACTTTTTTGTATTCTATCTTAGCCTCCTCCGAGCGACCGGTTTGTTCATAAAGCGATCCTAATTGTGTATGCACATCTACGCTTTTGGGATTGATAACCAAGAGTGCTTTGTAAATTTTTTCAGCATCAACAAGATCTTTCTCCCCTCCTCTATTCTGTAAAAATATACCTAGAGTAAACTTGTAGACATTGTTACCGGGAGCCAATTGTACCGCCCGAGCAATATTATTGATAGCTTGTTCTTTGTCGCCTTCTTTACTGTAAATCATCGCCAAGCGATAATAAATGTCATCAACCAGCGGATTGATTGTTAATGCTCGTTGGTAAAAATTAATTGCCCTTTTTAGTTTTTCTTCTTTATTTTCTTCTAAGTCAATCAATTGTAAATTACCTAAGCTCACATAATTTTTTAAACCATTTGGTTCCAAAACAATTAATCGTTGATAGGTTTTTTCCGCTCTGGGAATATCTCCGATAATTTCATAAGTCAACGCTAATGACTTTAAGGCTCTCAAATCATTAGGCATCAATTTCGCTCCTTGTTGTAAAAACAATAAGGATGCTGTGATATCTTTTTGAATATTTTTTCTATCTTGCTCCTTCTCTCCATTTTCTATTGATAATTTGTTGATTTTATCCGTGGCCGCCAACAGGTAGGCTTGCCCCAATTTGGTATAATAAACTCCTTCCCGAGGGTTAAGCTTGATGGCCTGCTTAATATTCTGGATATTTTTATTAATATCCTTACTGTTTATAGCTTGGTTCAAAAATTTATCCGCTGTATAAAACTTGCCGGAATAAGCTAGAACCACTACAGAAAAAGCCAGTCCTCCCAATAAGAACAACACCCCTAAAAAAGAAGTTAGGGAAAAACCATTGAAGCTGATAATGTAATATCCCTTTTTGCTTGAAAAATCATTTAAGGCAAAAAATGTCGTTAAGGTCAATATTATCACTCCCCAAAATATAATTCCGGCATCCAATTGTCCCAGAAGAGCATTTATTAACCAGGTAATGGAAGCAGACAGTAGCCCGATTAAATATATTTGATCTTTCCTCTTAGTGATTACCGCTTGAAATGATTTTCTTAAAAAAGTTGCCCAGAATAAAATTAGACTGATAGTGCCCAATATTCCTATAGTCGGCAGTCCCTCGGCTATTAACCCATCGCCTTGATATAAATTTGTTGGCAACAAAGAAACCGCTCCACCGGGATGAAATTTGGCGAAATCATAACCAAAAGTCGCCGGACCACTACCGAGAACGATTTGCTTTTTCCCTTCTGAAAAAGAATTCTTTATAATATCATAACTAACCGGTAGCCCAACCTTGATTTCACTGGGAAGTCCTATTTTTGCCAATTTTGGCAAAATATTTTGTTGATTTGATTTGGCTATTCCGGCAACAACAATTAAAACAACAAAAATTGCAAAAATAAATCCTTTGGTAATTTTCCTACCGGAAGCTATTTTTTTATTTATTATCAAAAAACTTAAAACAACTATACCTCCGATCAACCCACTCCAAAGCATAAAGGTTTTTAAAATTACCAAGTCAACCACTAGTAATAGCCCGAACAATAAAAACATTGTCCACAGCACCCCTTTGTTACCTCTTTTTTTGGCGGTGGCCACCTTTAAGAGAGCGGTTATCAACAAGAGGAGTCCGGCGGACAAGAAAACTGTCAATCCGGTAACGGAGTCCAATAGACTGAAAGGTATTTTTGACTGTATGGAAACCGGGATGAGAGCTAAGCTTGATAAAAGAGTATAAACACCTGTTATAACACCTGTGCTGACTACAATCCAATACGCTTTCTTGGCGGTTTCTTTGCTAAAATTACTTAATACCAAATAGAAAAAAATGACTATTGCTAACACTGTTATGATACCTCGAGACGGATCACCAAAAAATCCCACTAAACTATGCCAACGGTCTATTGAAAACCAAGCGGAAATACCGTAGACAACCAAAAATAACCAAATATATTTATCAAGAAATGTTTTTTTAATTCTAATTTCCTTTGTGATCAATGCTTTAAACAAAGAAATCAACAAAATAATGGCT
>CAYORE010000118.1:0-1898 GCA_964406325.1 uncultured Bdellovibrionales bacterium
CAGGTTTCCGACATTGATGCCGGCAGTACGGTTAAACAAAACAGCACTTATTTTAAAGTCGTCATTACTATGTCCGGCGAAAATGATTTAACAATTTTGGATGGAATGAATGCGGATGTTGCTATTGAAATAGCCAATAAACAAGATGTCTTGGCGGTGCCCCGAAAATTTGCCAAAAAAGACGGTAAGGGTTATTTTGTTTATATTTTACCAACCAAGAAAAAGAAGTCTTCTTTACAGCGCAAATATTTTCAAGCCGGATTGGTTGGTGATGATTTTATCGAAATCGTTTCCGATTTGGAGGCGGGAGAAAAAGTTTTCTTACCGATGGAGAAATAAGCGGTAATTTATCAATGAATTATTAAATTATATGTGGAGTAATATTAAGTTGGGATTTTTTTTGGCGGTTAAAACAATCTTGCGTGGAGATCGAGGGTCTTTGGGGCTGACTGTTTTGATAATGTTGATAGTTTTTTTAAACCTATTGTTTGTTGATGCCATTTTCAAGGGAATTTCCATGACAATGGACGATGTTAAAATAAATTATCAATATGGAGAAGTGATCATTGAGCCGGAAGACGGAGATAAATACATCAAGAATGCCAATAATTTAATGGATGAAATTAGGGACTTTTACTATGTTAAAAATTTAGCCGCTCACCTGCGAACCGGAGCCACCTTAAAAAACGATAAATATAACGACGGTAGAGATGTCGCCACTATGGATGTGGCGGTTATTGGAATAGACCCTCAAAAAGAAAACGAAACTATTGATTTAAAAGATAAGCTGATAGAAGGAAGATATTTGCAAAAAGGTGATTACGGAAAGGCCTTATTGGGAGCGGATGTTGCCGGTGGTTATGGCACTTCGGTTTTTCCTAATGATTTGGAAGGTGTGCGAGTAGGGGACAAAATTATCGCTGAATATAATGATCATACCGGGATTAGCAGGGAGTATGAAATTGTCGGAATTTATAAAACTAAAAATTTTGACACTGACTCCAAAATGATTGTTACCAAAGCTGACCTAAATTCGGTTTTGGGCACCACCAACGAAGCCAGCGAAATCATTGTTCGTTTGACTGATAAAAATTTATCTAAAATCGCTCTTGGTGATTTTGCTCAACTAAAACTGGGGCAATATGATTTAGCCGACTGGGAAGAGAAGTTACAATTTGGACAAACTATCAGTAAGTCTTTTGATATGATCGGGATGATGTTAAGAGTTATCGGTTCTTTGGTGGCCGGTTTGGTGATTTTTATTATCATTTTTGTAGACATAGTTAATCGTCGGAAGCAAATCGGTATTTTGAAAGCTATTGGTATCCCGGAATTAGCCATTAAATACTCATATGTTATCAGAGGAATGTTTTATACAATTCTGGGAGTTGTTTTCGGGTTTTTGTTGATGCGTTTTGGAGTTATTTCTTTTTTCACCGCTCACCCCATTGATTTTCCGATGGGAGATATGGTACCGGTCATTAAAAAAGAAGCTTTACGAGCCAGTGTTTGGTTATTTGTCTTTGCCGGACTAATTGGCTCTTTTATTCCCGCCACCAGAGAAATTAGAAAAAAGATTTTAGAACTAATGAGGTAAATAAAATTCCCAATGGTTGTTTGAGTGGTAATGACTTAATAACTAACAATGGCTATTATTTTAATTTATTTAAATAAACTATGGATTATATTTTGAAAACCAAAGACTTGGTTAAAACCTATGGAATAAACACGCCCAGTCCGGTGCATGCTTTGAAGGGTATTGATATTGAATTGAAAAAGGGTGAGTTTGTAGCCTTGATGGGACGAAGCGGTAGTGGAAAATCTACCTTCTTGCATCAAGTGGCTTTATTGGATAGACCAACATCCGGTTATATTGAAATTAACGGGATAGATGTTAG
>CAYORE010000119.1:0-2152 GCA_964406325.1 uncultured Bdellovibrionales bacterium
TTTTCTTCTTTTTGCAAATTCTGCAACTTCTCCGCCACTTTGTTAATATCAATTTCTTCTTCCTCTTCAAAAGTGTCCACATAGCGAGGAATGTTTAAGTTAAAATCATTTTCTTTAATTTCTTCCAATGTCGCCAAGTGAGAATATTTTTCAATCTCTTCTCTTTTACTGTAAGTTGTAAAAATCTTTTCCAAATTTTCATCGGTCAAATAATTTTGATTTTTACCTTTTTCAAATTCTTTAGAGGCGTCAATAAATAAAATACCTTCATCATTTTGCCGACATTTTTTGAAAACCAAAATTGTCGCCGGAATGGAAGTTCCGTAAAATAAATTTGGAGGCAAGCCGATTACCGCATCCAAAAAATTTTGCTTTTCTATAATATATCGGCGAATTTTCCCCTCCGCTCCACCTCGGAAAAGCGTTCCGTGTGGAAGCACCACCGCCATCGTTCCGTTTTCCGCCAAATGATAAAGCATATGAGTAACAAAAGCGTAATCGGCGGAACTTTTTGGCGCTAACGCTCCGTATTGTACAAATCTTTCATCTTCCGCTAGAACTGGGTCATCCTTACCTTTCCACTTAGCACTAAAAGGCGGATTGGCAACAACCGCCTCAAACTCTTTTCCTTCAAGTCTGTCATCAGTTAAGGTATCACCATGCCGAATATCAAAATTAGCAAAATGAATTCCATGCAAGATCATATTCATTCGCGCCAAATTGTAAGTGGTAGGATTTAATTCTTGTCCATAATAATCAATCACCTCCGCATTCTGACGCAATTTTAAAAGCAAGGAACCGGAACCGCAAGTCGGATCATAAGCGGAACGAATTCGCTTTTTATTTTCCGTTACAATTTTGGATAACAAAGAAGACACTTGCGCCGGTGTATAAAATTCTCCGCCCTTTTTACCGGCACCCGCCGCAAACTCACCAATCAAATATTCATAAGCATCTCCCAATAAATCAGATTTTGCATTATCAATTTCAAAATCTATTTCCGCCAAATGCGTTAAAATATCTACAATCAACTCATTCTTTTTATTTTCGCTTGGACCCAATTTTACCGAAGTCAAATCAACATCGGAAAACAATCCGGCAAAATCTTCTTCACTTTCCGTACCGGCAGATGTTTGCTCAATATGATTTAAAACCTTTTTTAAATCTTCCAAAATAAAAGTTTTTTTATCCTCTGTTTCACCTTTCGCTTTTTTTACCAAATAAGAAAATAATTCCGCCGGCTTCAAGAAAAAACCAAGTTTATCCAAAGAGTCTTTTTTTAATTCCTCAATTTCCTCTTCCGTAAAATTATTTTCAATGTATTTTCTGTCCTCACCGGAATCTTTTAAAATTTTATCCGCATATTTTTCTTGAATCTCCGAAAGATATTTATAAAAAATAAAACCCAAAATATAATTTTTATATTCGTCGGCATTCATCTTGCCTCTCAATAAATCCGCAATCGCCCAAAGTTGTGTTTCTAATTTCTTCTTTTGCTCTTTTGTCATATTTATTATTTTAACTTAATTTCTTTTCATATTTTCATTATACTTTACTATTATCCTTAAATCAATCAAAAAACCGCTTATTGAAAGCAGTTGTTTTCTAAACTTATTTTAATTTGACGCAACAATCTACCTCACCGTAACAACAAAAACAAACTCATATCAAAAAAGTATTTTGAGTCACTCACCTAAAGCAAAATATATCTCACAACAACTGCACTACCTAAACCGCACCATAACCGAACCGGTAAATCTCTTCACCTTATTTACTTTATCTTTTTCATATTTTCCTTTTATACTCCGTACTTCAACACACTTCCCCCTACTTTACAATCTCCACCCTCCGACCCAACGACAGCTCCAGAGAATTTCCTTTTTGTTGAAAATTTATACCATAAGCCAAAAATTCCACCCCTTGTTTTTCAACCCGTCGGTAAGTTTTGTAAAATTCTTCATCAACTTCCTCAGCCACTCTAAATTGAGAACAATCGTTTCGTGACACTAAAAAAAATACCACCGCCCTATTTCCTTTTTTAACTTCCCCGGCCAACTCTTCCAAATGTTTTCGTCCTCGCTCCGTCCGAGCGTCGGGAAAAGCGCAAACCCCCTCCGCCACTTTTAAAGTGGCATTTTTAACTTCAATAAAA
>CAYORE010000120.1:0-9366 GCA_964406325.1 uncultured Bdellovibrionales bacterium
CGCCTTACGAGGATCGGTGAAATCACATTTCGGCATTATATGACTACAAGTGGCATTTATAAAAGCTAAACGCAAATCCGTGTCAACATTAAAACAAACCACTCCGCGAGCAACGGCTTCTTTAACTTTCTCTTTTCCCCAATCAGAGGCTCCGTGCATAATTAAAGGAGTGTTGGGAATTAAGGATTTTATTTTTTCCAATCTTTCCCAATCGGGAACTTCCGGTTCACGAAAAAATCCGTGAGCATTCCCAATGCCGATAGCTAAAGCATCTACGCCGGTTTCTTCAACCAATTTTTTCGCCTCCTCCGGATTGGTCATTGCCTGACTCCAGTCAACCGTTTGTCCATCCCTACCAACATAAGGGACTCTTCCCAGTTCCGCTTGTACGGTTACATTATGTTTGTGAGCATACTCCACCACCCTTTTAGTGATGGAAATATTTTTTTCCAAATCTTCCGTGGAAGCATCTATCATCACCGAATCCATTCCCATTTCAATTCCCGTTACCACATCTTCAAAAGTCTTGCCGTGATCCAAGTGAAATCCTACGGGTACAGAACCGGTATCTTCATCAATAACCGCTCGCACCACTTTTCCCAGCACCTTTGCTCCGGCATACTTAATAGAGCTTGGTGTTACTTGAATAACACAAGACCGACCGGTTTCCTTTGCCGCCCAAGCTATCCCCTGAGTAAATTCCATACTAAAAGTATTAAAAGCTCCGACAGCATACCCTTTGTCAGAAGCTTCTTTTAAAATTTCTATCGTTTTCCCTCTCATTTTTTTATTTTTATTTTTTAAAATTAATTTTAGTCTCCAAAAGTTTATCTAAAAAATACTTGCTTGATAAAATCTCAATCAACATTAAGTTTTAATTCCAACTTTTTTACAATACCCCACAATTCCGTCGGAACCAAACTGGCTTTTCCCACCAAAACGCCTTCCATACCAGCCTCAAAACAGATTTCCTCCACATTGCGTTGATTAACACTTCCACCATACAAAATTTTCACTCTATCCGCAGACTTTGTTCCATATCTTTTAACCAAATTTTTTCTAATGATTAATTTAGCCATCATTATTTCATCCACTGTCGGCGGATTAACCGGTTTATTGGAGCTAATTGCCCAAACGGGTTCATAAGCAATTATCAGTCTATCCAGTTGTCCCGGCGGAAAATCTTTAAGACAGGCATCCAGTTGCTTATTCAATGATAAATTGGTGGTATCGGCTTTTTTCTCCTCAGCACTTTCACCAATACATAAAATACTTTTTAATCCAACGGTGACCGCTTTCTTCAATTTTAGAGCTATAACCTCCTCCGTTTCACCAAAGTATCTTCTTCTCTCACTATGTCCCAAAATAACATATTCCGCACCAAAACTTTTGCCCATAGTGGGACTTACTCCACCGGTATAAGAACCTTTCCGCTCCCAAAAACAATCTTGCAAGCCGATATCAACCGTTTTAATGTCTCGTAATTTATTTGCAAAAATGTCAGTTTGTAAAACCGCCGGACAAAGAACGATTTTAGTGGTTGATAAATTATTTAAATCATTCTTATAGCGTAAAAACCCCTTCAGCCAGTTTTCCATTTCAAACCTTAAAACCAAATTCATTTTAAAATTAGCTATGACGATTTTTTCTTTTTTTAACATAAATATATTTTTAAAACCGATTATTGACTAAGATATCAAACAAGGTGTTAAATAAAGTGTTAAATAAAAAATCAAACTAAAATTAATCTTTGTAATTAATTTTAATTTAAATTTTTATCACCCCCATTGTCAAAGCGGTTACTACCAATCCGGCTGTCATAATTCCGGCGGAAATTATCGGTAAAGCCTTCTTCTTTTTAATATCAAACAAAAACGCCGCCAACACTCCCGTCCAACCACCGGTCATCGGCAAAGGAATGGCTACCAGAAAAAATAAGCCCCAATCGCCATATTTTTCAATTTGTTTATGAGCTCGCTTATGTGTCCTTTCAAATAACCAATCAAAAAATTTCTTGCCCCAACTAAAATGTTGACTGATGAATTCAACACCCCAATCCAACAAAAAAGCCAATAGTAACATCACACTGATATTACCGGCCACCGCCCAAAAATAAGCAACCGCCCAAGACATTTTAAAATAACCGATGGCCAAAGGGATTGCTCCTCGTAGTTCAAAAATCGGAGTCATTCCCACAATAAAAGTTACCAACTCCGGGGGCAGTCCCTGAAAAAATTCCGCAAAATGTTCCGCATTCATATTTTCAAAATCAAATTAAGAGTTATCTCTTTACTTCCTCTCTTTTATTGTATACCATTTATAGTAACTAAGCAATTATTTCTTTATTTTTTATGCGTTATCTTTATGGCTTTACCCTGTGTAATTTGGGAGCGACAACTTTAAATAAATTGCAAAATCATTTTAAGGATTTTAAGAAGGCCTGGCAGGCAAAACAAGAAGGATTGCGACAGGCCGGTTTAAGGTCGGATACTATAGAAAAAATCTTAGAACGCCGATCGCAATTAAATCTTACATCCGAATGGGAGAAATTCCAACAAACCGGTTTAAATTTTATTACCGTCAATGACCGGGAATACCCTCGTCAATTAAAAGAAATAAAATCTCCCCCTTTCGTTTTGTTTTACCGAGGTAATATTGATTTATTAAAACAAAAACAACTGGCTGTGGTGGGAACTCGTCGTTTCAGTGAATACGGTCGTCTGGTTACCGAAAAATTAGTCCCGCAAATCGCTCAAGCGGGAATTACCATAACCAGTGGGATGGCCCAAGGCATAGATTCTTTAGCTCACCAAGCAACAATTAATGTCGGACAGCCAACCATTGCCGTTTTGGGTGCCGGCATTTTAGAAGCTGAAAAAAATGCTTACGCCCGCCAAATGATGCACAGCATCCTCTCTCAAAACGGATTGATTATTTCCGAATATCCTCCCGATTATCCTGCCAGTCGTTTTACCTTTCCGGCGCGAAATCGTATTGTTAGCGGATTAAGCTTGGGAGTTTTGGTAGTTGAAGCCGGTGAAAAAAGCGGTACTCTTATTACCGCCAATTATGCCTTGGAACAAAATCGAGAAATATTTGCTGTTCCCGGCAGTATTTTTTCCGCTCAATCTTATGGTACGCACCGGCTTCTAAAAAATGGTGCGCAAATGGTTACTTCCGCCAATGATATTTTGGAGGCTCTGAATTTTTCTCCTATTCAAAGTAATATTTTTGATCAGCCGGAAATCAAATTTACCGATTCGGAAGAAGAAATAATCTACCAAAAATTATCTTTGGATCCGATAGTAATTGATAAATTGGCGAAACGGTGTAAATTAAGTGTTACTACCGTTACTACCAAACTGTCTCTCTTGGAACTAAAGGGACTGGCTCGCAATATTGGAGGCGGAAGGTTTATCAAAAAAATCTAATAAAAAGACTGTTTTCAAGGGGCTGTTTCCAAACCACTATTTTCACCAAGTTTTTTTAATCTACGACTTTTCATCAAAAACGGAGTTCGGAAGCAGTTTCGTAAAGGATGGGATGGAAATTGCCACCTTCTCTTGTCAAGTTAAAAACCTGTGCTACACTAAAGAAAGTTTAGTGAATATTTTTTATTTTTTAAATTTTTAAATCATAAATTTCAATCTGAATGAAAAAATTAGTTATTGTTGAGTCTCCCGCTAAAATTAAAACTCTTTCCAAATATCTCGGACCTGACTATATCATTGAGGCTTCCATCGGACATATTCGCGATTTACCAAAAAGCAATAAACAAGCCATTGATATTGCTAACGGCTTTAAGCCCTTTTATGTTATTTCACCAGATAAGGAAAAGGTGGTTCAACACTTAAAAATGCTTAGCAAAAAAGTTGATCAAGTAATTCTTTCCACCGACCCCGACCGGGAAGGAGAGGCTATTGCTTGGCATATTGCCGAAGCTATCGGATTAAAAAAGCCTATTCGGGTTACCTTCAACGAAATAACCGAGGAAGCGGTTTTGGAGGCAATGAAACATCCCGGGAAAATTGATATGAAAATGAAAACAGCCCAAGAAGCTCGCCGGGTTCTTGATCGTTTGTTTGGTTATGATTTATCCGGTCTAATTTGGAAAAAAGTTCGCTATGGCTTATCTGCCGGAAGAGTACAATCACCGGCTTTGCGAATTTTAATGGAGCGAGAGAGAGAAATTCGCGCTTTCGTTCCGGAAAAATATTGGGTTATTACCGCTACGGTAAAAAATAAAGACAAAAAAGAATTTATTCTCTTTTGTTCAGAAGAGCCTCGAGACAAAAAATTGGTTGAAAAAATTTTAAAAGCGGGACAAAAAGAAAACTGGACAGTTAGTGATGTAAAAGAAACAAAAGCCAAGAGAAATCCTCGAGCACCTTTTCGCACTTCCACCTTACAACAAACCGCCAGTTCTCGCTTGGGATTTTCTCCTTCTCGTACAATGCAGGTAGCCCAAAAATTATATGAGGCGGGATTGATTACTTATATGAGAACGGACAGTACCAATCTCAGCAAACAGGCTCAAGGACAGTTGTCCAAATTTATCAAAAAAGAATTCGGGGAAAAATATTATGCACCCAAAAATTATGGCAAGCAAAGCAAAGGAGCTCAAGAAGCCCACGAGGCTATTCGCCCCACTAATATTAACAAATTGACCGCCGGAAAAAACAGTGATCAAAAAAGGTTATATGATTTAATTAGACGACGAACCGTTTCTTCTCAAATGGCTCCGGCAGAAGTTCTCCGAACAAAAATTATTGTTAAGTTGGATGATGAAAAAATTCCTTTCTTTTTTATTAACGGCTCTCGAGTTCTTTTTGACGGTTGGTTGAAGGCCGATCCGGCTTCTCGCCGAGATGATGTTGAATTACCCAAAGTGGAGGTGGGAGAAAAATTAAAATTCATTAGAATAGAAAAAGAAGAAAAGGAAACCTCACCTCCTCCTCGTTACAGTGAGGCCGGTTTAGTTAAAGAATTGGAAAAAAGAGGTATTGGACGACCGTCAACCTATGCTCCGATTATTCGCACCTTGAAAGATCGCGGTTATGTGGAAAAGGAAGGCTCTCAATTAAAACCGACAGATACGGGCGATGTTGTTTCCACCTTCTTGGAAAAATATTTTGCCAAATATATCAGTGATGAATTTACGGCGGAGATGGAAACGGATTTGGATGAAATCGCTGAAGGTAAAAGGGAATATGTTCAAACCCTAAAAGAATTTTATGAACCGTTTACCAAAGATATCAAGAAGAAGGAAGATATTCCCAAATTAACCGACTTGGAAAAAGCTGATGCCAAATATAAGTGCCCGGAATGTGGCGGTCCGATGACTATCAAGCTTGGTAAAAACGGAAAATTTATGAGTTGTTCCAAATTTCCCAAATGCAAAGGGGCTCGCACCATTGAAGGAAAAATTATGGAAGGTCCGAAAGAATTGAAAGAAAAGTGCCCTAAGTGTGACAAACCTTTAGTTCTTCGTGAAGGTCGTTTTGGAAAATTTATTTCTTGCAGTGGTTATCCCAAATGTAAATTTATTAAAGAAGATCCCAAGGAAGCGGAAAAGAAAAAAACCGGTGTTAAATGTCCTCAGTGTAAAGACGGAGAAATGGTGGAAAAGCGAGGACGCTTTGGTGTTTTTTATGCTTGCTCTAATTATCCGGATTGTAAATATGCTATCAATGCCAAACCAACCGGAAAAATTTGTCACTACAAAAGAAAGGATAAGGGCGGAAAGGAATGCGGGGCATTAATGATGGAAGGCACCAAGACTATTCCTGAAAGATGTTCTGACAAGACTTGTCCCAACAATCGTCCGGACAGACTTTGAATTAAAAAAACTTCTGATAACAACAATCATTCCTTCAAAAACGAAATAATCGATGATGTAATTGACAAGAAAACAAAAAACAATAAGAAATAATATAAGCTCAAACTGACGGTCGTCAATTTGAGCTTATTAATTCTTGGTTAAATTTCAAGTCCTTGACCGAGAAATGTTTAGCACAATTCCCACGCCAATCAATAAAAAAATTAAAGAGGTTGATCCGTAACTGATAAAAGGCAAGGGAATCCCCGTTAAAGGCATTAGACCGATAATGGCCATAATATTTATCATTGCTTGAAAAATAATCCAAAGAGAAATTCCCATTGTCAAAAAAGATGAAAATCTGTCCGGTGCTTGATAAGCCAAGCGAAACCCCCTGAAAGCCAACAAAATAAAAAGGATTACGACAATGCCGGCACCAACCATTCCCACCTCTTCGGCAATTACCGCAAAAATACTATCCCCCACCACTTCCGGCAAATAACTGAATTTTTGGTGGCTATGCCCCAAACCAACACCCCAAATTCCACCATGTCCAATGGCAATGGCCGCTTGCTTAATCTGCCACCCAATACCCTGAGTATCAAAATCCGGATGCATAAATGCCAGTAACCTATTCATTCTATAAGGCTCCAATTTAATCAGAATAGCTAATCCGCCAATCCCCAGAGCAATTAAACTGAAAATATGTCGCAAAGAAGCTCCAGCCAAAAAAAACATGGATAGAGCAATAAAAGCAATTGCACCTAAACTACCGATGTCCGGCTGGGCGATTATCAGACCACCGATTATCCCCATTGTTACCAAAAAAGGAATTAGTCCGGCGGACAAGTCTTTAACAATTTTATCCCGACTCTCTAACCAAGAAGCCAAATAAACAATCACCGCTAATTTTACCAACTCGGTCGGCTGAAAAGATATCGGTCCCAAACTTATCCAACGCTTGGCTCCTTTTAATTCCAAGCCAGCACCGGAAAGCAAAACGATTATTAATAATATTATCGCTAACAAAAAAAACGGTACCGCCATTTTCTGCCACCATTTATAATTTAGACGACTGGCTATATACATCCCCAGCAAGCCGGGAATAACTCCGTAAAACAATTGGTGCTTAAAGTAATAATAAGGATCACCAAATTTACTTTGAGCCACCACTATACCCGCAGAGGAAATAGCCACTAATCCAATAAAAACCAAAACCAACACCAAACCCAAAAAAATTTTGTCAACCGGTTTTTTTGTTGTCTTCTTCTTTTTTATCTTTTTTCTTTTAGTCATTTTATTTTTATTTTGATATCATCACTCTCCCTTTCCATCCCCTTTTGATTCCCTTTGTCTCCATTTGGCAATTTCCCGATGATTTCCACTTTGCAAAACTTCCGGAACTTTCCAATTGTTAAACTCCGCCGGTTTGGTATAAACGGGGTAGTCGTACATCTCCTGTCCGCATTTTTCACCCTCTTTTATCAATTGATAACTTTCCGACAATAAAGACTCCTTATTACCTAAGACTCCCTCCAATAATCTGGTTACCGAATCAACGATAATCATTGCCGGTAATTCTCCGCCCGTTAAAACATACCGACCAATGGAAACTTCTTCATCGGCAATAAACTTTGCCACTCTCTCATCCACTCCTTCGTATCGCCCGCAAATTATTATCACATCCGTATATTTTTGTTTAATTTTTTCCGCCTTTTGTTGATTATAAAGTTTTCCCTTGGCCGATGTCAATAAAATTAACAATCCACTTTTATTTTTTATTTTTGCCTTGATGTTTTCTACACATTTAAAAATCGGCTCCACCATCATTACCATTCCCGGACCACCTCCGTAAGGGGTGTCATCAATTGTTCGTCGCTTATCTCGTGGGTCGGCATAATCACGCAAATTATAAATATTTATATTTATTTTATTCTCTTTTTGGGCTCGACCCAAAATACTCTCATTAAAATATGAGTCAAACATTTCCGGAAAAATTGTTATAATATGAAAATTCATCTACCTGGTAAGTTATAAATTATTTAAGGATGTTTTTTAAATTTTCCAAAAAATAAAAAATCGTACCATTATAATAGCACGATTTTTTATCGTTTAAAAGTCTGTTTTGCAAGAATTACAAG
Source organism: uncultured Bdellovibrionales bacterium (assembly GCA_964406325.1). Taxonomy (GTDB): domain Bacteria; phylum Patescibacteriota; class Minisyncoccia; order Moranbacterales; family DUUL01; genus S145-42. Next base: position 7,960 of record CAYORE010000120.1, read on the forward strand.
ACAAAACTTTTTTATTCGATGTCATTAACGATATCGTCAATGCTTTTCTCAGCATTGTCTCCCTCGTTAGATTCGCTTGATTCTTCTTGCTCTTGTCTCTTAGCTCTTTCAGAACCTTCCGGCTCATTGATTTTAAGATTGACACGAGCATTAGCACGAGCACCGATAACTCTCAAAAGAGTTCTGATAGCTTTAGCCGTTGAACCTTGACGACCAATAATCATTCCCATGTCTTCGGGAGCGACATCAAGTACGATAAGTACTCCTCGTTCGTCAACTTCTCGGTTTACCTTAACGGCGTCCGGATTGTCAACGATAGCTTTTACGATGTACTCTAAGAATTCAGCGTCCTTAACTGCTTCTGTCATTTTTCAATTCTTAATTCTTTAGCATCCATACAATCCCACTTCTCAGACATCGACCTTTGTAAAAAAGTGTCTCGGGATTTGTTTATATGATAACATAATTTCACTTCTTGGTCAATAAGATGGAATAATCCTGTCAGTCATCGCCCTTAATAATCGTTTTCAACAATCTCCGAAAACGCTTGGACATCTTTACTGAAATTTCAAAATCAAAATAACTCATCCTTTGCCTAAGGGTCTGGACAAAAGTCTATTTTAATGTATACTTAATAGGTACTCTGTTTGGACAATTAATTCAAATATGGTACCATTTTAAAACATCAGTGTCTCAATATAATTAAGTTAATTAAAAGAATTATGGCAAATACCGCATCGGCAAAAAAATACATTCGCTCTTCACAAAAAAGAAAAGAGTTGAATGACAATTATAGGCGAAAGTACCGAGAAGCAATTAAAAAAATTATGGATTTGTTGCAAGAAGGCAAAAAAGAGGAAGCGGTGAAATATTATCCAACCGCTCAAAAAGCCATTGACAAAGCCGTAAAGAGAGGAGTGTTAAAGAAAAATACCGGCGCCAGAAAAAAATCCGGCTTGGTGAAGAAGTTGAAATAAATTTTTTGATTATTTACGATAAAAACCACCAATTAAATTGGTGGTTTTTTGATTGGCGGAGAGTTAGGGATTCGAACCCTAGGTACCGGTAAAGGTACAACACCTTAGCAGGGTGTCCCATTCGACCGCTCTGGCAACTCTCCGTGGCAATCCAACAAAATGCTTCTGGAAATAGTCTTTCAGTAAATATTCATCAGCTACGAGATAAAGTATACCACCAAATATTTTTTTAATCAAGTTAAATAAGCACTAATTATAAATGCCTTAAAATATTTTAAAACACATTTTGCAATAAACTTTTACAATAAGTCCATAATAAACCGGACTTGTAACAAAATTGTCACGAGTCCGGTTTGTTACAATTTATCTAAAATGGGATCAGATGAACCCTTAGGGTGTCCTGCTGTCGCTCATCACTGCAATTTTAAAT
>CAYORE010000121.1:0-11339 GCA_964406325.1 uncultured Bdellovibrionales bacterium
AACGAAGTTGAGCAAATTAAAGAACGATTGGGTGTCGCGGAAATTATCGGTGAATATATTAAATTGGAAAAATCCGGAGTGAATTATAAAGCTCTCTGTCCTTTTCATAATGAAAAAACTCCTTCTTTCACCGTTAACACCGAAAGAAATTTTTGGTATTGTTTTGGTTGTCAGGAGGGTGGAGATATTTTTTCTTTTGTGCAGAAAATGGAGGGGTTGGATTTTCGGGAGGCCTTGGAGAAATTGGCTGAAAGAGCCGGCGTGGAATTACCCAAATACAATCCTCGGTACAAACAGGAAAAATCCCAAAAACAAAAAATAACGGACATTCTGGGTTTTACCACAAAGATTTATCAACAACAGCTGATTAAAAATAAAAAATCCGGAGAAATATTAACTTATTTAAAAAAAAGGGGCTTTAATAAAGAGGTTATCCATAATTTCAAAATTGGCTATGCTCCCGACAGTTGGCGAGCGGTGGTTTCTTATTTATTAAAAAAGGGCTTTGCCTTAAAAGATATTTTGCAGGCCGGACTTATTATCGCCAAGCCGGGAGGAGATAAAGAGAATCCCCAAACTTATTATGACCGCTTTAGAGATAGGATTATGTTTCCCATTATTGATATTGCCGGTAAAACAATCGGTTATTCGGCTCGGGTGGCTCCCGGTGGAGATGAGGCGACGGCCAAGTATATTAACAGCCCCCAGTCATTGGTATATGATAAAAGCAAGGTGCTTTACGGCCTTTATCAATCTCGGCAAGCAATTCGTCAGAAGGGATATGCCATTGTAGTTGAGGGGAATGCTGATGTGGTCTTATCTCATCGGGTGGGAATTAAAAATATTGTCGCCGTCTCCGGAACGGCCTTAACACCCGAGCAAGTTAAACTTCTCAAGCGATACACCGATAAAATAATGTTAAGTTTTGATATGGATGAGGCCGGTCAGAAGGCCACCAAAAAAAGTATTCAAGTCTGTTTGCAAAATGACCTGCAAGTAAAAATTATTTTGTTGCCCAAGGGGTACAAGGATGTGGGTGAGGTTGTGGTTGATAATCCGAAAATTTGGACACAAGCCATCAAAGAGTCTATTCCGATAATGGATTATTATTTCCGGACATTTTTCCGGGAATACAATGTTGAAGATATTCAGGAGAGAAAAATAATTGTAAAAAAACTTTTAGAGATAATTAGGCATATTGCCGATCCCATAGAGCAATCTTATTGGCTGAAAAAAATAGCTTTACGAACGAAAACGGAGGAAAGTTTATTGACAACTTTGTTGGAACAGGGTAAATTAAAAGGTGGAGAAGAGAGAATTATTTCAAAAAATCAAAGTAATCCCGAAAGAAAAGAAATAAGTGCAAAGAAAAAACTTTCACGAGAGGTGGTGTTGCAGTATAGATTGTTGGCGCTTTTGCTTGGTTTTTCCGAAGAGTTAAAGCAAAAAAGGATTGATTTTTCTCCGGAGGAAATTTTAGATAAGGAACGGCAAAAAATTTATCAACAATTTACTGGTGACACGGCGGAATTAAGCGAGGAAGATAACAGGTTGCTCAATAAGTATTTGGCGGAATTGAATTATAAACGAGAGGGGGATGATTTGGTGGAAGCGACCGTTGACCCACTTCGTGAATGGGATTTGATTATTACCGAGTTGAAGAGGTTGCAACGAAAAAATAAATTAAAAGAAATTGAATTGGCCTTGAAACGAGCGGAAGAAGAAGGAGATGATGGTAAGATTGATGAATTGATGAAAGTTTTGGGAGAATTGTTAAGAAAAGAATAGTAAGTCAAAAACCATTTTTAATTCGTTGGCTTCATCGGTAAATATTCAACTGAAATTTCTGATGTTTTCCGTTGTATACTGAGAGAAATATTACCATTGAGCATAGAATATTTGTTAAATAGTATCCAATTTAAATTATTTATATGGCAAAAGCAAAAAAGCAAACAAAACGAAAAAAAACCACCGGAAAAAACACCGGCAAGTCTGTTAAAAAGTCTACCGGAAGAACCGCTAAGAAAAGCACTAAAAAAACCGTTGGAAAAACAGTTAAAAAACGGCGAGTGGCAACCGCTGCTAAAAATAGAAAGAGAAAAACAACCGGAAAAACGAGAAAGAGAGCGACAGTTGCCAAAACTAAAAAAACAACGGTGAGTAGAAAGCGAAAAGTTACGCCGAACAAGCGGAAAAAGAGAGTTGTTGCCAAAAGGGTTGTCAAAAGAAAGGGAGTCGGTAGAACTAAGGTTGGAAAAAAGAGGACCGGCCGGCAAGTTTCTAAACGAACAAAAACTGCCGGAACCGGCAAAAGCAAAACAATTAACAACAGACGAAAAACCACCGGTGTCAAATCCGAAAAAAAATCTCAACAAACCGCTATTCCTCAAGATGAAAAAGTAAAAAAATTTTTGGAACAGGGCAGGCAAAGAGGGTTCGTTACCGAAGATGAAATTGTACATTCCTTTGGAACGATTGAAGAAAATATAGAAGAAATAGATAAATTGTATGATTTACTGGAACAAGCCGGAATTAAAGTATTGACTTCTGATGAGGTAATTAAGGAAGAGGTGGAAAGAGAGGCCACGGAAGAGCCGGAAGTACAGAAGCGAAGATTTGACGAACAGTTAAAAGCAGAGAATAGTAACATTTCCGATTCGGTGCAAATGTATCTTTGGGAAATTGGCAAAAGTCCGCTTATCTCCGCAGAAAGAGAGGTGGAACTGGCTAAACGAATTGAAAAGGGGGACGAATTGGCACGCAAAGAATTAACTGAAGCAAATCTGAGATTGGTTGTATCTATTGCGAAGAAATATGTTGGTCGTAGTCACAGCCTTTCTTTTCTGGATTTAATTCAAGAAGGTAATATCGGTCTTTTCCGAGCGGTGGAAAAATTTGATTATCGGAGAGGGTATAAATTTTCAACTTATGCCACCTGGTGGATTAGGCAGTCAATTACTCGAGCCATTGCTGATCAATCCAGGACAATTAGAATTCCCGTTCATATGGTGGAAACCATTAATAAGTATGTTCAGACCACCAGACGGTTGGTGCAAGAATTGGGACGAGAACCATTGCCGGAAGAAGTTGCTTCCGAGATGAATTTGGATGTGGACAAGGTTCGACATATTATGAAAATTTCTCAAGAAACAGTCTCTCTGGAGACTTCGGTTGGAACCGGTGATAATGAAAGTACCTTGGTGGACTTTATTAAGGATAATAAAATGGTAATGCCCAATAAACAAGCCGCCAGAACATTGCTAAAAAAACACATTGCGGAAGCATTGGAAGGGTTAACTCCCAGAGAACAGAAAATTTTAAAAATAAGATTTGGCTTGGAAGATGGAGTGACCCACACTTTGGAAGAAGTTGGTCAAGAATTTGGAGTAACCAGAGAAAGAATTAGGCAAATTGAAGCCAAAGCGTTGGAAAAAATAAGAAAACAGGAAGCCAGTGATAAATTAAAACATTATTAATTATTGGAGCTGTCAAGGTTAATTTTAAATTATCGGTTTGCTTATCTGTAGAAATAATGATAAAATAATGTTGTTTTCCGATTAAAATATGGAAGTATTTTCAAGTAATTTGACTTATTGCTCAAAACAGGTGGAGTATTAATTATTTGACAAGCGGTGGTTTCTAAAAATAAAATTAAAAATGAATAAAGAAAATTATATAGTTACAATTGATGTTGGTTCTGCTAATATCAGAACGGTAATAGCTCAAATAGTGGATGATCAGAAGCCACGAATTGTTGGCGTCGGCGTGGTTCCCGGCAGTGGAATGCGTCGGGGAACGGTAGTGGAGATAGAAGAAGTTTCTCGTTCCATTGGTAAATCCGTTGATATGGCGGAATTACACGCCGGTATACAAGTAGAGAGCGCCTATGTTTCCATTGGTGGAGCTGATTTGGAATTTCAAGAAATTAAGGGAGTGGTGGCTGTTGGTCGGGCGGACGGAGAAGTGTCTGAATCGGATGTGGAAAGATCAATTGAGGCCTCGCAAGCAATTAATATTTCCCCCAACAAAGAAATTATTCATATTATTCCTCAGAAATTCAAACTTGATGACCAAGAAAGTGTTAAGGATCCGGTGGGAATGTCGGGAGTAAGATTGGAGATGAGAGGGATTGCCGTTCTTGGCTCATCGGCCAACATTAAAAACTTGACGAAGTGCTTACAGAACAATGAAATAGAGATTGATGGTTTGGTGGCTGTACCGATAGCCGCCGCTCAATCCGCTTTGAACAAGAGACAGAGAGAGTTGGGAAGCGTGTTGATTGAATTGGGGGCGGGAGTTACTTCTTTGGTTGTGTATGAAGAGCAGGAAATTATAGATATTAAAATCATCCCCATCGGGATGAGTCATGTTACTAATGATATAGCGATTGGCTTACGGACTTCCGTAGATACGGCGGAAAAAGTTAAATTAAAATACGGCTCTGCTCTTCCGGGGGAGATTAATAAGGATGATAAAATAAATTTGTCGGAAATAGATGAAGGTGAAGAAGGTGTCGTTTCCCGTCGGCATGTGGCGGAGATAATAGAAGCTCGGATGGAGGAGATATTATTTTTGGTGGAAAAAGAATTGAAAAGGATTGAAAGAAGTGCTCTTTTGCCGGCCGGAGCCATTTTAAGCGGTGGCGGGGCTTATGTTCACGGTGTTGTTGATTTGACCAAAAATATTTTACAGCTTCCGGCGCAAATCGGTTTTCCGGCAGAGATGAGTGGGTTAGTGGACAAGGTTGATGGACCGGCCTTCAATGTTTCTTTGGGAATGTTATTATGGGCGCTGGAGGATTATGAAGGCGGTGAAAAAACAAACAAAAATAAGAAGGAGTTGAATTTTCATTTAAAGAATGATTTAGCGGGAAAGGGAGTTGATGCGGTCAAGGGGTGGTTTAAAAAATTTTTACCATAATTAAAATTTATCCACTTGACTATTTTTTTATGATTTGTTAGAATAATAAACTGTAGTAATATCAATGGAAGAGGCCTTGTAAATATAAATTAATAAAAAAAATTTATGGTTGAGATTAAACCTGATGTAGAAACCTTTGCCAGAATCAAAGTGGTCGGCGTTGGTGGAGGAGGAAGCAACGCCATTACCAGAATGGTGGAGAGTCAATTGACCGGCGTAGAATTTATGGTTGTTAACACCGATGCTCAGGATTTACATCATTGTAAAGCTGAAGAAAAAATACATATCGGAAAGAATTTAACCAGAGGATTGGGTGCCGGAATGAATCCCGAATTGGGTCGCCAAGCCGCTGAAGAAAATAGGGATGAAATTCACGAGGCCTTGAAGGGAACGGATATGGTCTTTGTTGTTTACGGTGCCGGTGGCGGTACCGGTTCCGGTGCCGGACCGGTTATTGCTGAAGCCGCCAAAGAAGCGGGTGCTTTGACTATCGGTGTGGTAACCAAACCGTTTACTTTTGAGGGTCGGCAACGATCGGTTATTGCCGATGAGTCAATTGAAAATTTAAAAGAAAGGGTGGATACTTTGATAACCATTCAAAATGATAAACTTCTGCATATTATTGATAAAAACACTTCTCTAATTCAATCTTTTAAAATTGTTGATGATGTTTTGCGACAGGGTGTGCAAGGAATTTCCGATTTAATCACTAAGCCGGGAATTGTTAATGTTGACTTTGCCGATATTAACGCTATTATGCAGGAAAGTGGCAATGCTTTAATGGGCGTTGGTGTTGCCAGTGGTGAAGATAGGGCTACTCAGGCAGCCAAATCGGCCATTAATTCTCCGCTTTTAAATGTTTCCATAGATGGGGCAAAGGGAGTCTTGTTTAATATTAGTGGAACGGTTGATGATTTAACTATGGCGGAAATTAATGACGCCGCCAGCGTTATTACGGAAAGTGTTGATCCTAATGCCCGAATTATTTTTGGTGCCTCTATTGATGATAGTGCTAATGAAGGTGAAATCAGAATTACCGTTATTGCCACCGGTTTTGATTTTGATAAAAACAGTGGAAATTCGGATAATGTTTCCATACCTCCCAGAAGTATTCAAAAGGATTCTTTAGACACCGTAATTGCCGGCGAAGATAATTCGGAAGATTTTACTTCCGGCAATGACTTTGGTGAAGAGGGTAACGCTAAAAATTCAGAACAAGAGGAACAAGAAGATAGTCGTTCCGCAAGTGGATTTAAATTATTTAGCAAGAAAAATGCCAATGAGGAGGAAGATAAAATTGCTAAAAAAATTGGCGGATTTGATAATGAGATTAAAATTAATGAAAAAACTCCCGACGATATGGATGATACTGATGTTCCCGCTTTTATAAGAAAAAAATTGGGCAAGTAATTTATATTTGCAATTTATATTTGACAGAAGAATAAGGGGTACGGTTTTAATTTTGTGGAATGGTGATTTAGAAGCAGTTTTTGTCTGAGGAGCTTAGGTATTGACAGAAAGTATTTATTGCTCTAATATGTAGAGAGTCTAAGTATAGTTTAAAAAGATGAAAGTATATTAATAGGGCTAGTGGCTGAGCTCATTATTTTTGTTTATATAAATTTTTATTTTATTTAATTCATAATTTGCAATCAATTAACAATCAATTAAACTAATGCCAACAATCAATCAATTAAAGCGAAAAAGAAGGAAAAGTAGTAAGAAGAAGCCGAAGTCACCGGCCTTAACTTTTTCTTTTAATTCTTTAAAAAATAAGCCGGTTAACAATAACTCTCCTTTTAAAAGAGGGGTGTGCGTAAAAGTGGCTACCACTACTCCCAAAAAACCTAACTCCGCCTTGCGTAAAATAGCAAGGGTTAAATTAACCAATGGTATGGAGGTTACCGCTTATATCCCCGGCATAGGGCACAATCTGCAGGAGCACTCCATTGTAATGTTAAGAGGAGGCAGAGTTCCCGATCTTCCCGGTGTACGATATCATATTGTTAGGGGAGTTTTGGATACGGCCGGTGTTTCCGATAGAAAAAAGAGTCGTTCCAAATATGGAGCTAAAAAAGAAAAGAAATAATTACCTAAATTTGTAAATCAGTAACACTATGTCAAGAAAGAATAAAACTTACAGAAATTTTTGGAAAACCGATCCCCAATACAATTCTATTTTAGTTGGTAGATTTATCGGGCAGTTGATGCAGAATGGAAAAAGAACAACTGCCGAAAGGATTGTTTATGAGGCCTTTGATATTATTCACAAAAAAACAAATAAGGGCGGATTAAATATTTTTGAGCAGGCCATTAAAAATGTTTCTCCTTTAATGGAATTAAAGGGACGAAGAATTGGTGGGGCCAATTATCAAGTGCCGGTACCGGTTTCTGGAGACCGAAGAGTTACTTTGGCGATGCGTTGGATTTTGGCGGCCGCCAAAGCCAGAAAGGGACAAAAGATGGCGGGACGATTAGCTGATGAATTATTGGATGCTACCAACAAGACGGGCGCAGCCATTAAAAAGAGAGAAGATACTCATCGTATGGCGGAAGCTAACAAGGCCTTTGCTCACTTTGCTTAAAATAATCCAAATAAAACGAAAAAACAATTTTTTATAAAAACCCAAATTGGATTGTAAAGATTCAATTTAAATTTTAAATTTTAAATTAAAACAGGTATGTCAAGACAATACCCCATTGAAAAATATAGAAATATCGGAATTATCGCTCATGTGGACGCCGGTAAAACAACTACTACCGAGCGCGTTTTGTTTTACACGGGAATCTCTCATAAAATAGGAGAGGTTCATGAAGGAGAAGCCACTATGGACTGGATGGAACAAGAGCAAGAAAGAGGTATTACCATAACTTCCGCCGCCACCACTTGTTACTGGCAAGAACATCAAATTAATATAATTGATACGCCGGGGCATGTTGATTTTACGGTAGAGGTTGAAAGATCCTTGAGAGTTCTTGATGGAGGAGTGGTTGTCTTTGATGGAAAGGAAGGAGTGGAGCCACAATCGGAAACAGTTTGGCGACAAGCTGATAAATACAATGTTCCCAGAGTATGTTTTATCAATAAGATTGACAAAGAGGGAGCAAATTTTGAAGTTGCTTTAACTTCCATTCATGACAGATTGTCTCCTAACGCCGTTGCCATCCAGTATCCAATCGGCGAAGGAGATGCTTACAAAAATCAAGAATCCAATCCGGAAGCGGTGGGGGTAATTGATTTGATTAAAATGAAAGCCGTTTATTTCAAGGGAGATAACGGTATGAATATTGAAGAGAAGGATATTCCCGCCGACTTAAAAAGTGTGGCCGAAGAATGGCGAGAGAAAATGATAGAAAAAATTTCCGAACTGGATGATGAGATAATGGAAAAGTATTTGGGTGGAGAAGATATTACCGAAGAAGAAATTCATCGGGTAATCCGAAAAGGAACAATTGCCGGAGATATTTATCCCATAATGGTTGGGTCGGCTTTTAAAAATGTCGGTGTTCAAAAAGTTTTGGATGCGGTTGTTTCTTACTTGCCTTCGCCGATTGACATTCCGGCTATGGAAGGGGAGTTGGTCAACGAGCCGGGAAAAAAAGTTACTCGAGAGGCGAAAGATGATGAAAAATTGACCGCTTTGGCCTTCAAGATAGCCACCGATCCTTTTGTGGGACAACTATCGTTCTTTAGAATTTATGCCGGAACTATCAAAGCCGGATCATATATTTATAATTCCTCCAAAGGGAAAAAAGAGCGGGTGGGGCGTATTCTAAGAATGATGTCCAATGATCGTGAAGAGGTTGAAGAAATGTATGCCGGAGATATCGGAGCTTTGGTGGGAATGAAATATACCGGAACCGGAGATACTTTATGCACGGAAGACGAACCGATTATTTTGGAGAACATAGAATTTCCCGAGCCGGTAATCTCCGTAGCCATTGAACCGAAAACAAAAGCGGATCAGGAGAAAATGGCGGTTGCTTTAAGTAAGTTGGCGGAAGAAGACCCGACTTTTCAGGTGCGAACTGATGAGGACACCGGACAAAATATCATTTCCGGTATGGGAGAATTGCATTTGGATATTATTATTGATCGAATGAAGAGAGAATTTAAAGTTGAAGCCAATATTGGTAAGCCCCAAGTTGCCTACCGAGAAACCATTAAGAAAATGGCGGAAGCGGAAGGTAAATTCGTTAAACAGTCCGGTGGTCGTGGACAGTATGGACACTGTTGGTTGCGAGTTGAGCCGAATGAAGAAGGAAAAGGATTTGAGTTTATTGATGAGATTAAGGGAGGAGTTATTCCTCAGGAATATATTCCGGCAGTTGAAAAGGGTGTGGCTGAAGCGATGAATAATGGTGTTTTGGCCGGTTATCCGATTGTGGATGTCAAGGTTACTCTCTATGACGGTTCTTATCATGATGTGGATTCTTCCGAGGCAGCTTTTAAAGTGGCCGGTTCTATGGCTCTGAAAGCAGCTTTAAAGAAAGCGGATCCGGTTATTTTGGAACCGATAATGAAAGTTGAAGTTACCACCCCGGAGCAGTTTATGGGTGATGTGGTAGGTGATTTAAATGCTAAGCGAGGACAAATTGATGAGATGATTGATAAGGGTGCCGGTAATGCGGTTGTTAAGGTTATTCAAGCGAAAGTTCCTTTGGCGTCTCTGTTTGGTTACGCTACGCAGTTAAGGTCAATGACTCAAGGACGGGCAAGTTATGCTATGGAATTTGATCATTATGCGGAAGTTCCGGCAAACATTGCCGAAGAAATAAAATCCGGCGAAAGAAAATAATTTTTCAATTTTTATTTCGCAGAAAATTTGACTTTTTTCTCTGGGCTGGGTATAATAATATAAGTAATGAGATTTATATCTCAATTAATAAAATAATTAATTAAATAAAAAAGTGCCTCAGTGGTGGGTTATATCCATTGAAGTACTGTGAATAAACAAATGGGAGATACATTTGACAGAAGTAAGCCCCATGTAAATGTGGGAACAATTGGTCATGTTGACCATGGTAAGACAACTCTTACCGCCGCTATTCTACATGTCTTGTCTATGAAAGGACAGGCTGAAGAAAAGAATGTTGATGAAATCGACAAAGCTCCGGAAGAGAAAGAGCGAGGGATAACTATCGCTACCGCTCACTGTGAGTATAATTCGGAAAAAAGACATTATGCTCATGTTGATTGTCCGGGACATGCCGACTACATCAAAAATATGATTACCGGAGCCGCTCAGATGGACGGAGCAATCTTGGTAGTTTCCGCAACTGACGGACCAATGCCTCAAACCAGAGAGCATATTTTGCTTGCTAAGCAAGTTGGTGTACCGGAAATCGTGGTTTTCATTAACAAGACTGATCAAGTTGATGATCCTGATTTAATTGAATTGGTTGAGGAGGAAATTAGAGAGCTGTTGAGTAAATATGAATTTGACGGTGAAAATGCCGCTATTATTAAGGGTTCAGCTATCAAAGCCCTTGAAGCCAAGAGCGCTGACGATGAAGCCGCTAAACCGATTTTGGAATTGATTGATGCTTTGGATGAAAAAATTCCAACTCCAAAAAGAGATGTTGATAAACCTTTCTTACTACCGATTGAAGACATTTTCTCCATTGAAGGACGAGGAACTGTTGTTACCGGTAGAATTGAAAGAGGAAAAATTAATATCAATGATGAAGTGGAGGTTGTCGGTTTGCGAGATTTGCAAAAAACAACTGTTACCGGTATTGAGATGTTTAACAAAGAATTGGATCACGGTGAGGCCGGAGACAATGCCGGAATTTTGTTGCGAGGATTAAAGAAGGAAGATGTGGAAAGAGGGCAAGTTCTTGCCGAACCGGGCTCAATTACTCCTCACACCGAATTTGACAGTGAGGTATATATCTTAACCAAAGATGAAGGTGGACGACACACTCCTTTCTTCAAAGGTTATAAACCGCAATTCTATATCCGAACAACCGATGTAACCGGTGATGTTACTCTTCCGGAAGGAACGGAAATGGTTATGCCCGGAGATACCGTTAACCTTGGTGTTAAATTGGTACAACCCGTAGCTATGGAAGAAGGAATGCGATTTGCTATCCGTGAAGGTGGTAAAACCGTTGGAGCCGGAGTGGTAACAAAAATTATTAAATAATTTTTGTAAGCCAAGATATTAATTTCAGAGCATTAGTTTATGCTTCATACATAAATTGATAGATGAAAGATATTGAATAAAAATAAAGTTGGTTTTAAAAACATAAAAACAACTTTCTAAATAAATCAAAAACCGCCATCCGGCGGTTTTTGATTTATTTGAGTGAGGTGAAAATGGGATTGCAATATTATTGGAGTTACCGTTTATTTCTTATTCCAATATATTCACAAGAAAACTTTTCATCCCCATTTGGTAACCCCGCTACTATTT
>CAYORE010000122.1:0-6612 GCA_964406325.1 uncultured Bdellovibrionales bacterium
TCCCCCGATGTAAATACAAAATGTCCTTTGTGGCCAAGTGAAGCAAGTACTGAGTGTTATTATATTGATAATACAAACAGCAACGCAACAGATACCGATAATCCATACGGTTATCCCGATAAACCGAGAATGACTGTTCCGGAAGATACTTATTCTGCCGGTTCATATATTGAGATTCACGGAGGACCATATAATGATACATATTTAAATATATCCTGCCTTGGGACGGAAAGTAATCCTTGCTGGCTCAGGGGAACATCAGCAGATATGCCAATTTTTCCAAAAGCGGTCATTATTAAGGATTCCTCGTACCTTATTGCAGAGTATTTGGATTTTAATGGAGGAGATAGTTCGGGAGGACTTAATATTGCCGGCAATAGCCATCATATAACTATTCGAAATTCTCAATTTAGAAACAAAACTTATGTTTCCAATAGTGCCGGCATTGGGATTAAGCCGGATTTGGGCGATTCATTGCATGATGTTGTTATTTATGGGTGTAATTTTGAAGACTTGGGCGACTGGACGGTATCGGATTCCGATCCGGATTATCATGGAATTGTACCAAGTTTGTGGGGAAGGGATAGTACTACTGAAGAGTATAATGTCTGGATATTAAATAACACTTTTTATCATCTTAGTGGCGATGGAGTGCAAGTTAATTCCGGTAATTGGGAAGAAAGCTATAAGTATTTGCACCATATTTATATTGGAAGAAATACGGCCCATGCCTTAAGGCAGTCAGGTTTTTGGAGTAAGCAAGCTAGTGATGTAATTATATCAGAAAATACTGCTTATGATTTTGAAAGACATGGGAGTAGCGGAGATACTTGTTTTGGGTTCCAGTATCGCCCCAATAATATTTGGATTATGTACAATACTTGTTATGATGCCGGATTTGGAGTACGTGTTTCTGATAGCACCGGTTATGGTGATGACAATAAGGCCTATATAATCGGTAATACTTTTTATGACATTAAGCCGGATGATTTAAGTGTCTATGACCCAGATAGTCCCTGGAGAGGCGGTGTGGCAATATCTCTGTGGACCGGTGACATGTATCGTCATGTCGTAGACAATACAATTCATGATTGTTACAACGGTATTAATGCCATTCAAAGTGGTGATGGTAGTGGATTAGAAATGTCTGGAAATATTATTTCAGATATTGATTCCGAAAGTTGGCATATTTTTATGTTTCAAAATATGGTTGATGAGGCAAACATAGATTATACCTTAATGTATGATTCTGATCATAATGCCAGAGTGAGGTGGGGAAGTTATGAGTATACAAGTCTAAATGCTTTCACTACTGTCAACCCGGAGGAGTGTGTTCATTGTTTGCAAGAGGCTAATCCCTTGTTTCAAGATGCTCAAAACAATAACTTTGAAATTCAAGATATTTCTCCGGCCAAAGATAGTGGGATGAAATCAGACGTCTATGATATATTTTTTAATTTATATGGATTATCAATAACTGTTGATAAGAATGGTATTTCTCGTCCTCAAGGTAATGGCTGGGACATTGGAGCTTATGAATATGTAGAAAATCAAACCATCCGTGCCGACGTAGACAACAACTCCACCATCAACACCACCGATGCCATGTTAACTCTCAGAAACTCTTTGGGACTAAACATGTCAAACACCAATTGGTTTTTTTCCGCCACTACCGGAGATGTAAACTGCGATGGAACCTCCAACTCCACCGACGCTATGTTGATATTAAGACACAGTTTGGGATTGGATATGACCGGAACGGGGTGGTGTGAATAAAATCTTTAAAACATTAAAACCAACGATTATTTTCGTGCCAAGAAGGATGTCGTTGGTTTTTTGTTATGAGTTTTAAAGCATAATATTGAAAAATAAAACCGATTAAAAAGTTGAATTTTGTTAAGAAAGGTGGTAGGATAAGGAAGTAATGGGACTGTAAATGTAAATTATCGGTTGTTAATTTTTAATTAAAAGAATTGTGTTAGTAAGAAAAATAGGAATAGATTTGGGAACAGCCAATACTTTGGTATTTGTTGACAAAAAAGGCGTAACGGTCAATGAGCCGTCGGTGGTGGCTTTGGCGACTGATACCAATGAAGTGTTGGCGGTGGGCAAAGAAGCTAAAGAGATGATTGGGCGAACACCGGATATTATTACCGCCTACCGACCTTTAAAAGACGGAGTCATTGCCGATTATCGGGTTACGGAGGCGATGTTGCGATATTTTATCAACAAAGTAACTCCTAAAATACGGTTGATGCGACCGGATGTTTTGGTTTCCATTCCGGCGGGAGCAACTTCTACGGAAAAAAGAGCGGTTTCGGAAGCGGTGGTAAAAGCGGGAGCGAAAAACGCCTATATTGTAACGGAACCGGTGTTAGCGGCTATCGGAGCGGGAATTGCCATTAACAGTGCTAACGGAAATATGATTGTGGACATTGGTGGCGGAACGGCGGAAGTGGGAGTGATTTCTTTGGGTGGAATTGTTTCCGTTCACAGTGCTCGAGTAGGTGGCGACAAGTTGGACACAGCCATTGCTCAATACATCAAAAAGCGTTACGGTTTGGCTATTGGGGAGCGAACGGCGGAAGATGTAAAAATAAAAATTGGTAACGCTATGCCTCAAATTAAAGAAAAATATATTGAGGTACGCGGACGAGATTTAATTGGCGGACTACCGCGAACAGTACGAGTTTCTTCCAATGAAATCAACGAGGCAATGAAAGATGAATTACAGGAAATAATCAACGCCATTAGAAAAGTGTTACAAGAAACACCGCCGGAGCTGGCTGCGGACATTATGGACAAAGGAATGGTTTTGTCCGGAGGGGGAGCTTTGATTAGAAATTTGGATAAATTGATAACCAAGACCATCGGAGTGCCTTGTTATGTGGCGGACGATGCTTTAAATTGTGTAGCTAAGGGAACGGGCTTGGCATTGGAAAATTTAGACAAGTATAAAAGGATTGTGTTGGGGAAGTAAAGAGGTGAAACAAACCGGTTAATAGACAAGCCGGTTTAAAGTTCAAAATTTAGAATTTAGAATTTAAATTCAATTTAAAATGTTTAAATGATAAATCAGTCAAAAATCGAAAGTTTATAAAATTTCACAAAGACAGGAGAAGAAATCAGATTTGTAAAATTTTAAATTATAAGAAGTTTATTAAATATCATTGAAAAATTCAAAGAAAAAGTTAAAAATAGGAATTGATGCTTCGCGAGCGTTGGTAAAAAAACGGACGGGAATTGAGGAATATTCTTATCAAGTTATTAAACATTTGCGAAAACATCTCGGCGAACACCGAGTTATTTTATATACTCGTCCGGGAGGAGATGAGCAACTTGATTTTAAATTGCCGAAAAATTGGCAAGTAAAAATTTTACCCTGGAAATATATTTGGACACAGGTTGGCTTGAGTTTGGAGATGTTGTTTGAGCCGGTTGATATTTTATTTGTTCCGGCACATACTCTGCCATTGGTGCATCCACGACGAAGTTATGTAACCGTTCATGGTCTGGAATATGAATTTGCTCCCCAAAGCTATTCCTTCTATTCCCGTTTATTCCATCGTTTTTTTATTCGAAAAAGTTGTCGCTGGGCGAAAAAAGTTATTGCCGTTTCCCAAAAGACAAAAACTGATTTGATGGAATTATATAAAGTCAATGAAGAAAAAATAGAAGTTATTGGAAATGGTTTTGCAACGGATTTAAACGGCGACGACACAACAAGCATAACTGAAAGTCAATTTTTATTTTATCTGGGGAGACTGGAAGAGAGAAAAAATGTTGTGGGGATTATCAAGGCCTTTGATATTTTAAAAGAAAAATACGGTTATCAAGGCAAGTTGTTCTTGGGCGGAGGAAAGGGGCATGGTTATGAAGAGATTGCCGGAGCTATTAAGAAAGCAAAACACAAGCGAGAAATTAAAGAGCTGGGTTTTGTTTCCAATAAAGACAGATTTAAATATTATCGGCAGGCAGACGCTTTTCTTTTTCCATCATTTTTTGAGGGATTTGGTATTCCCATTTTGGAGGCTCAAAGTGTTGGCACGCCGGTGATAACTTCCAATGTTGAACCGCTGAAGGGAGTGATTGGTGATAAGCGGGTGATAGTTAATCCTCACCGACCGGCGGAAATCGCCCAAAAGGTAAATGAAATTTTAAAAGATGAAAAGTTGCGAAAAGATATTATTGAAAAAGGATTAAAAAATATCCAAAGATTTAGTTGGGACAAAACAGCGGAAAAAATAGGGAGGGTGATTAAAATTTAAGAAATGGTTATGAAGGGTGAAATAAAAATGAGTACAGAAAAAATGTTTACTCCTTATTCGTGGTTAGACAACAGAAGATTGGTATGTTCTCAATTGGAGAAGCCCACTCGTTCTGTTCGGATGGACAACTTATCCTCTTTGACGAAAGAGGTGAATGAATTGGAAAAAATGCAACCGGCAACGGGTACAGCGGAGGGAGAAGATTTAAATTATCGACGGACATTATTAGAAAAAAGGAAAAAGGATTCACCTGATTTTGATGTGGCTGTTTATTTGAATCTTTTTGAGGAGGATATGGTTATAGACGGAAAAACTTCCTGGGAAATTTTGGGAGTTGATGAGGATACTCCAATTTTCGAGGTGCATAAACAGTATAGAATGTTGGCTAGATCTTTTCACCCGGATAAAGTTCGTGGGAGACTAAGGGAGATGGAAGAAATCTTTTTTCAGGGAGAAGCTGACCAAACGGGAATTTTGAGAGGGTATCGAGCTAGGAAAGAACAAATAACTGAAATAACATTAAAGAAAGAGCAAGAGTTATTGAAACGGTATCAAGCGATGTTAGTAGAAAAAATTGGTGAAGTTGTGAATGATTTGGAATTGGTTTTGCCTATTTCTAATGATGATTATCAAAAGTTGTCGTCAGAACAACAAGGGATTTATAGCAAAATTTTTATTAAATATAAAAAAGCAAAGAAGGAGATTAAAAAAAATGACGAAGTGTTGAATGCATGGAGGGAAATTGAAGTTGATTTGATGGAAAAAGCAGAGAAAAAAATGAGACAAATAAATACGGCTTGGGAGATGATTAAAAAAGGATTGACAGAGGAGCAAGTGATTGGTTTAGAATCTATTTGGCTGGAAGATTTTTCCGATCCTGGTCGGCAAGTTATTTCTTTAAAAGCTGATGCTGAGATTTGGCGAAAAATTGACTATCAAGTGTTGGCAAATGGAAATGTGAAACTCGGTCGGCCGGCGATGTCATTTTTATCTTTTGGAACCGGACAAGTAGATTGGAGGCATGATGATTATGTGGGAATTGTTGCGGTAAAATCTTTATTTGCTTTTTTGGAGCATAAATCAGGGAAAAAAATAAGTAAAAATTTATTAACTGATATTGCGGAGAAATATGATTTGGATTTATATGCGCTGAATGAGCTAGTGGAGTTATTTTATAAAGGGGTTGGTAGTGAAGAAATGGTGAGATTGTTGGGCATTGAAAGAGTGGTTTCTTTGGGTGGTGATTTAATTTATGATAGTTATGATGAGGCCAGGAGCTCTGGATGGTGGGTTACGAGTGATTTTGTAACAATAGCCGAAATTTTGGCAGAAAATTTTAATAATCAGAAACGAGCAGGTGATATTTTGGAAGAAATGTTTAGAGAGGATAAGTTTGTTCGGGAAGGATTGGTGGATGGTAGGCTTGAAAATGTTAATTTAGAAAAAGATGTTTTTGAAAAGATGGTAGAATTTGGAAAAAATAATTTGGTGGAGGTGGTGAAAAAGTGGGAAAATTGGTTAAGACAGAAGGCCTATAAATTTTCTCAAGAAAGTAATTTGGAATTTAAGGATGTTTATTTAATAATGCAAAAAAAAGAAGACAAGTCGCGGATGATTGATTTTTTGCAGAGAAAATTGGTTTGGATGTTTAAGCGGAAGCAGTTTGCACCGGAGAGATTGAAGGATGATTTAGATGAGATTTACAATGGTCCGAAATACGATGATTATTCCGGTTCTAATTTTGGCAATCCGGTAAGTCGACGAGTGGGAGTGGAAATTGGCAGTGATGGCTTGCGATTGATTTTGCCTTTTTTGGAATCGGCCCATGAACAATGTTTGTTGGCAGAGAACGAGTATAAAGAAATTTTCCTGGGGAAAAAAGATATTGCAATTTTGAAACAATTGGCTTATGGTAGGATGGTGGAAGGAGGAGGAAAGACTGGCTAGGCATTAAGCTATTCGGCGGAGTAAATCCCAAACTATTCGGTGAGGTAAATTGTACGCCGTTCAGCGGGATAAACTCGTGGCGGAGCGAGAAAACAGTAGTCGTTCCCCTGGGAGCGAAGCGACTGGTGGTGCGACTACTGTTTTCGGAAAAGACAAACTGGATTTGTGGTGAGACGAGTAAGGCAGAGGTCCAACCTCTAGAAGGAGGCGGAGCGGAGCGAGCCGACGGGAGAGGTTGTACCTCTGCCGAAATAAAAGTTTAAAGTTTGAAAAGTCTAAACCGAGCACTTGCCGGTTAAGATTTAAAAGTCAAACTACCAGTTATATATCATATTGCATATTACTATTTTACAGATTACAAATTAAAATTCTCCACAAGCAAGGCTTGTGGAGTAAC
>CAYORE010000123.1:0-2651 GCA_964406325.1 uncultured Bdellovibrionales bacterium
GCGATAATCTCGTACCTTCCCTCCGTATTGTATTTCATTGATTTGGCAAAAAGAGCATAGATGGAAACAAAGGCCACCGCCGTCACCATTAAAACAATAATCACCTCTATTAAAGTATATCCGTTATTCTCCGTTAAAGCATCACCCTTTTTTTCGCTCATCATTTCTTCTTAATTAATTAAATTGTTTTAAAAAATTTCCAATCTCCCTAACAACTGACATTATCTCCAAAAAATCACTCCTCAATCATTCCACATTTATTTTTCCTTCCTCATTAACCGCAATACTTTTGCTATGCCCGGAAATATTATTTCCATCCTCATCAACCTGCTGAATAGTAACAGTACCGGCACCAATTACTTTTCCGTAAGGAGCTCTAAAAAATATTTTCACCGGTTCAGTGCCACTGGTAATTTTAAACGACTTAAAATCTTTTTCTTCATAAAGTTGACACTTGGTGGTGGTATCATTGCAAATGTCTCCTATTACATCCAACTTCCTGCAAGTTACCGGATCATCATCCATAGGCAAAACCGTTTCAATTTTTAATTTTTCCAATCCGGTAGCACCATCATCACTATTCCGCACCACAAACCCGCAAACATGCAACACTTTATCACTGCCATCGGTTACAAGTGGTGGCGCCAAAGCCAATGTTTGGGCTGTTCTAATAACACCCTTTATTTCCGCCGTAGTTAAGGTCAATTTTTTATTAATATCGGAAAACCTAACCAACTTCAAGGTCGTCAAAGTTACAATTCCTATCATACCCATCACCACTACCATTTCAATTAAAGTAAACCCGGCCGACTTCAACAATTTTATCCCTTTTTTATTTTTTCGCTCTTTTTTATTGAACATTTTTATTTCTAATAATTCAATTAAGTGAAATTTAAAAAACCGTTTCCACCTTTCTTGCACCTTCAACAACCAATCCTCTTTTTTCATCTTCAAACCACTTGACATCTTCTTGGGATAATCGTCACCACCAAGCCATCAATCTCTCTCCCCACAACATTATCACCAACCCGGCAATGACCAAAAAAGGACCAAAAGGAATCTTTGTTTTAACTGTCGCCTTTTTACTCAACAACAAATAAATGGCCGGCACGGAACCCAACAGATACGCCATCAGTAACAAAGAATAAACTTCTCGCCAACCGACCAAAAACCCCAGCAAAAAACCCAACTTAACATCACCACCACCAATCCAACGCCCCCGAGAAACTGTAAACATCAGATAAAAAAATCCTCCCGCCAGTAATCCTCCTAAAAAATTCCTACTTAAATCAGTATCAACATTCATCAAAAAATCAGGAGACTCCAGATACCGATAACCGAAATAAATCACCGCTAAGATTAGCCCTCCTACCACCAACCCATCGGGAATAACCATATACTTCAAATCCCAAATTAAAATTATCAATAGAACAAAACCGATTGACAAGTAAAAAACGGTATTTATCAAATCCTCCTTATCCAAATACCCCGTAATTCCCCCTGTTCGCCAAGCTATCAAAACAAAAACTATTCCAAACAGCAATTCTATTGCCGGATATTGCCAAGATATTTTCTCTCCACACTGCCGACACTTTCCACCCAAAAACAAATAACTCAACAAAGGAATATTGTCATACCAACTCAACTTCTTATGACATTTATCACACTCCGATCGCCCTCCCAAACTCTTTCCTTCCTGACCTCGCTCAACCAACACCTTGGCAAAACTACCTAAAATCAATCCCCAAATAAAAATCACCGCTATTTTGAAAATCATCATATCAATTTCTCAACTAATCTCTTTTATTTTATTACCGTATTTGTATTACACGCACTCCCACTGTCAATCTTACCACATTTCCCACTCTTGGAATTACAACAAACCATCTCCGCCCCACTTATACCACTCCCTTGAGGATCAGCCCAATATGCCCAACTACTAGAATCAAATTCACCAGTCATCCTTAAATCAAAATTCATTCCTTCGCCCAAAGCATCTTCCGAAACGTCCGGCCATTGTCCATAATTGGGGTCAATGCCACACAAGTCATTTCCTCCGGTAGGATCTGGAGAATTTATTGTCCCGTCATCAGATTTACACAAATAAATATTTTGCATCGTTGCCGACATCTCCGTTAAAACTCTCCCCACAACAGCTCGCTTTTTCTGAACACTAAGAGAAACCATAATAGCACTGGCCAAAATCCCAATAATGGCAATTACCGTCATTAATTCCAGCAAAGTGAATCCTTCACTATTCATTTTATATTTTTTCATTTTTTGATATAACATATAATTTAAATTAAAAAAATAATTTAATCGGCAGAACCTCCATAAGAAACTTCACAATTTCCTTTGGTAACATCGCAAGTTATTGTTGCATTACTATTTGCCGAACAATCAATTGTCAAAACATTACTCTCATAAGAAGTATAACTGCAATTAAGATTGTCCAACTCCGGATAATTACCGGCTCCGGCACAAATTTGTGTGTCCGCTGACGGAGGTGCAACTTCTTTATTGTTTAAATAACAATCCGCCAATTCCGCCGTCACGCTATTGGCAACCTTTAATGCCGAGGTTACTTTAGCTCGCTTACGACTAGTCCCAATCCCCACCATTATTATCCCCGCCAAAATACCGATAATAGC
>CAYORE010000124.1:0-3838 GCA_964406325.1 uncultured Bdellovibrionales bacterium
AAGTGGTGAAAAAACCAGTGAAGAGATTTGTCAGGAATATTTGAAAATTATTGACAACAAGAATGCTGAATTAAATGCTTTTATTGAGGTTTATAATCAGGAAGATGTTTTGGCGCAGGCACGGAAAGTTGATGAAAAAGTGAAGAAGGGGGAGAAAATAAAATTATTGGAAGGTATTCCTTGCGCTCTGAAGGATATTATAAATTTACAAGGAAAGAAAACCACTGCCGGCTCCAAGATGATGCAAGATTATATTGCCCCGGAGGATGCGGAGGTTGTTCGGCGATTAAAAAAAGAAGGAGTGATTTTTTTGGGAAAAACCAATATGGACGAATTTGCTATGGGAGCGTCAGGAGAAAATTCCGCTTTTGGCTCTACCAAAAATCCTCATGACACCACCAGAGTTCCCGGAGGATCTTCCAGTGGTTCGGTGGTGGCGGTAGCTTCCGGAATGGTGCCTTTTGCTTTGGGTACGGATACGGGTGGCTCTATCAGACAACCATCCGGTTTTTGCGGTGTGGTGGGAATGAAGCCGACTTACGGACGGGTTTCGCGAAGAAATGTTTTTCCAATGGCTACCAGTTATGATCAAGTTGGTCCGATTGCCGAAAAAGTAGAGGATGTGGCAATTATTTTAAGGGCAATTGCCGGAGAGGATAAGCAGGATAATACAACTGTTGTTGGTAGTAATTTGAATAATAAATTAGAAGAATTGACCGGTGATTTGAAAGGGATAAAAATAGGATATGTGAAAGAGTTTTTTGAAAAAGAAGGACTGGATGAAGATGTGAGAGATTTGGTAAAAGAGCGAATTGATTGGGCGGAAAAACAGGGGGCGGAAATTAAAGAAATAGAATTGCCGAATTTTAAATATTCTTTGGCAACTTATTATTTAATGATTACTTCCGAAGTGAGTTCCAATATGGCGAGAATTGATGGGATGAGGTTTGGTTTTAATGAAGCCGGAAAAGAAAATTCGGAGAGTAAAAATTTGTTAGATGTTTATAAAAAATCACGGTCTATCGGTTTGGGAGAGGAAGTAAAACGAAGAATTATTTTAGGAACTTATGCTTTGTCGGCCGGATATTATGATGCTTATTATAAGAAGGCGCAGGCAGTACGGGAATTGATTAAAGATGACTTACGAAAAGCATTTGAAAAAGTTGACTTTATTATTGCACCAACTTCACCAACACCGGCTTTTAAATTGGGGGATAAGACGGAAGATCCTTTAGCAATGTATTTGGCGGATATTTACACAGTTACCGCCAATGTGGCAATGGTTCCGGCAATTGCCGTTCCGGCAGGCAAGGTAAAACGAGAGAGAAAAGAGTTACCGGTGGGAATGCAATTGTTGGGAAAATGGTGGGATGATTGGAAGTTGCTCGGTTGGGCAAAGCGGTTTGAGATAAAATAATAAAAACACAAAATCACAAATAATAAAAATCACTTGTTTTGACAAGTGATTTTTATTATTTGTAATTTTGTAAATGAGAATTATTTTTGGTGTTTAAGCCAGTTTTCACGGGTAGGGAGAGATTGACAGGCAACGCCGTCTTTATTGCCATCCAAGCCATGAACATCCAAACCGTTTTTGGCACATTTTTCATAAACAGCTTGGGCTTCTTCTTGATATTTAAAATCCGAACAATTGTAATCGTAAGTTTGTTTTGGGTCACACATTGAACCCATAATTAAGTTTCCGCTATCATCTCGTTGAATTTTTGACTCAGACCAAGAGTGAGTTTTGGCAAATTTTCCCAAATCAATATCATTATTGGCCATTTCCAGTCCCAAAGCGGCCAGAAGAACAATGATAATTCCGGCGACGAAAATTCGTCCTTTCTCCCAAAAATAGAATAAAACTCCGGCGATGATTAATAAAAAAGCAATAAGACCAAGTCTTACTTTCTTATTGCGACGCAGTCCGCTAACTTTGCGCTGGCGTCTTGTCCTCGGTTTGGCATTCTTTTCATCAATGGGGTCAAATTTTTCGGAAGCAGAGCGTTTTTTTGATTTAGACATTTGAGCGAATGTTTAATAGTTATTAATTTATTTGTATTGTAACATTTTTTTTAATATGATACAATAAAAAACTGCTTTTAACTCCGATTTTCGCCAAAGGCAGGGCTGATGACTGTCAGGCCGGCTTGCCTTCGGCGAGACAGACCTGCTTTCGGCGAGACGAGGTCAAAAGTGGTTTTAATTGTCGGTTGTTAATTACTGATTTTATAAAAATGGTAAAAGAAGAAAGACAACAGAGATTAAAATTGGGAGATAGGGGCGAAAAAGTGGCTGCCAATTATTTATTGGCCCAAGGATATGAGATGGTCAGTGCCAATTTTAGCAATGACAAGGGATATCGTTGGGGAGAAATTGATTTGGTGGTAAAAAATAAGCGGGGGCAGATTATTTTTGTGGAAGTAAAAACTCGTCAAAACAACAAATCGGAAAACAATGAAGATATTTTGCCGGAGGAAAATGTTACTCCGCAAAAAATTCGGAAAATTGAAAAGGCGGCCAATGTATTTTTAAAAGAAAATGATTTAAGTGGGGTTGATTGGCGAATTGATGTGGTAGCGATAATATTTAATAATGTTTCCAGAAAAATTTCTTTGAAGCATATTAAATATATTAGGATTTAGATAATTTTCAGATAAAATTTAAACTTGTTTTTGAGGTAAATGTGTGTATAATGGAAAATGAAACAAGGTTTGCAATAAGATTTAATTTACAGAAAAATGAAAAATGATTTAGAAGAGTTATTTGGCTCTAAAGAGCGTTGGCGATTAATAAAATTGTTCATTTTAAATGACAAGAAGAAATATACTTCTCGGGATATTATCAAAAGAAACAAAATGGACGGACGAAAGGCGAGAAGTATTATTACTCAGTTGGTAAGGGCAAAATTTATCAAGGAGACTGTTAAACAAGGAAAAAAATATTATACGGTAAATAAAGATTTTCCTTTTTTTGCCGGATTGAAACAGTTGGTGGTAAAGTCTAATGTTTATCCTCAATGTGCCAGTTTGGGAAAAATAAAGAATTTGGGGAATGTAAAATTGGGGTTGGTGACAGGTGTTTTTTTGGATAATCCCGGTTCTAAAGCGGACTTATTGATTGTTGGAGATCACATCTCCAATGCTAAAATGAAGCATCTTTTGGAGGATTTGGAAATAGAATTGGGTAGGGAAGTTAATTATTCATTGATGGACTTGGCGGAATTTAAATATCGCGTAAATATGTTTGATAAATTTATTTTGGAATTTTTTGAAGGACCCCATGAAATGGTAGTCAATAAAGTACAAAATGAAATTAGATTATTAAAGAGAATTAAAAAGATTTAAAATATAATGAAAAAAGGGGCTGGCAAAATTTGGCGAAATTTTTTAAGAATAGGAAAGGTGTTGTTTTGGGAGAATAAAATTGCCGCCGGATTAATTTATAGCGGATTGGTATTCAACTTGAGTCTTTGGGCGGGGTTGATTTTGTTGATGAAAAAAAGCCAGGGAGTTTTTATCGCCCATTACAATGTTTTTTTTGGTATTGATAAAATGATGGATTTAAGCGAGGGAATTGATTGGTGGGAATCTTTGTTGGTTCCCGCCGGCGGTTTGATTGTTTGGATATTAAGTGTGCTGGTGGCGATTTTTTTGATAATACAGTTTGATGATGATGTAAAAATTAAGCTTAGTGAAAAAACGGAAGAGGTGTTTGTCAGCAATCGCTCTATTGGTTTTGTAGGGAGCAGATTGTTGCTGATCGGGGCTTGGTTGTTGCAATTGGTGTTGTTGATATACTTATTGGCAATATGGTTGATAAATAAATAATATATGAA
>CAYORE010000125.1:0-2869 GCA_964406325.1 uncultured Bdellovibrionales bacterium
ATAGTTTTGAAATGAAGGATATTTGGTGCACTTGGTAGGAGTCGCCCGGCATTCGCCGGGGTAAACAACCCACTATTCTTTGTGCACTTGGTAGGAGTCGAACCTACGACCTTTCGGACCGCAACCGAATGCTCTATCCACTGAGCTACAAGTGCGTATTGAAGAACTGCTTTCCAATTATTAATTTTAGAGCTTGGAAACAACTCTTTTATAATCTACATTATTAAAAGCAAAATGTCCAGATGTAAGAGATTTTGTTTTTTGACGATTGTATCGTTTGGGATTTAAATAATATTTTCTAAAAAATCAAGAATGGATTCCCGGTGTTGTTCTTCGGGAAGGTATTTTTTAAGAAGTTTGCGTACTTTATTAGGGTTTACTTTGTTGCCCAAAGGAATGTGAGCGTAGGGTAGAAAATGATTGTTTATTTTTAAGGATATTTCCTTGCGACCGGCGGGGCCGGCTTCGTAAAAAATCCAAAAACTTTCTATTTCTAAAAATTCATAAAAATGATCGTGGGCAATGATGCCTGTTTTGCAAATGGCAAAATGATAGGTTTCCGGATCTTTTTTTTCGAAGAGATAAATAAGAATGCCACTGACTATTATTATAATGCTGAGTAAAAAATTATCGGTAAACAAACTGTAGGTCAGAAGAATTATCAAGATAGCAAAAATAGAGATTGACCATCGGGGATGCCTTTCGAAATTTTCAAATTTTTGTGCTTGCCAGCTTAATAAATAGGGTGAATGTTGTTTTGGTTTGGACACGATTTTAAAAATTATTTCTTAATTAGGATTGCTTTCAAACCCCGATTTTCGCCAATTTTCCCCAGTTTGTGACTTTTTGAAAAGAAACTTATCAAAAACGGAGTTTAGAAGCAGTCTTTTGATGGTTCTTTGTTTATCTTATCATTTTTGAGCTTGATTGACAAATGTGATGAATGTGTTATACTGGAAAGGTTAAAAATAAATCTGTGAGAAATAGATGGTCGAGTTTCGTTTAACATAGTTTTATTTTTAGTAATTAATAAAGTATTTCCAATAGATGAAAACAGGAAAAATTTCTCGTCTGACAGACAGAGGATTCGGTTTTATATCTCAAGAAGGTGAAGAGAAAGATGTATTCTTTCATGCCACTGAATTGGTAGATGTAGAATTTAACGATCTTCAAGAGGGTGACGAGGTTACATTTGAAGTCGCTGAAGGTCCCAAGGGACTTAATGCGGTTAATGTAAAACGAGCATAGTCTTTTAGATAATGTGATTATCCGGATAAAGCGAGACGCTTTATCCGGATTTTATTTGGAAAAAGTTTGACATTTTAAAGGTGTTTGTTATAATGGCGGTAATCAAGGGTATTTGTAAATACTCCGGATGGACATTAATAATTAAAAATACAGTGTTGCCCCCGATTGTTTTTGGTGGCAATAACTTCTAGAAAGTGAGGTGAAAAATATGGAAGACAATTCAGAAATCCAAGAAGACTTGGGTAATGGAGGGAAGTTTAAGAATTGGTTGCAAGATAATATCCGTATTATTCTATCAGTTTTGATTGTGGCAACTATTGCTGCCGGAATATATTCTTATTCCAAGAGAACGGTAGTGCCGGTTGATCAAATTGCTGAAAATGCGGAAGTTAATCTTGCGGAGAGTGACAAAGATAGTAATAATGCGGTAGTGGTTGTTGGTGATGAAAAAGAAGAGAATAAAACGGAAAATACGGAAGAAAATAATTCCGAAAAATTATCCGTAACAGAAGAAGGACAAGAAGCTGATAAAAATCAGCCAACATCACAAGAAAATGTGACTGAGAAAAAAGAGGACGCTCAAGATCAAAAGGAGGAAGAAAAAGAAAGAAAGGAAGAAGTTAAGGTTACTGAAGAAACACAGGAAGAAAATCAAGTGGTTAATTCCGGTGAAGAAACCGAAACTTCTTTCGTAGAGGTGGCCGGTCGAGGCGATAGTTTAACAACTTTAGCCAGACGGGCAACCAGACAATATCTGGAAAAAAATCCTGTTGATGGATTGAGCAAAGAGCATAAGATTTACATAGAAGATTATCTCAGGAAGCATGTTAACCATTCTACCGTTGTTCGTTCCGGAGAACAAATCAGTTTCTCCAAGGACTTGATTAAAACAGCCATAGAGGCCTCCAAGAATCTTAATGAACAACAATTAAGAAATCTTCAAAAATATTCTGCAAGAGTTAACAATCTGTAATATTTTTAAATTGGAAAATAAAAGTATTGACACAAAATATAAAAGATAGGAAAATAAAATTTCCAAATAAATAAAAAATTAATGTCTAGATCTTTTCTAAGCAAAACCCCGGCAACGACCGGGGTTTTGCTTAGAAAAAATTGAGAAATTAATGGTTGGTAAGCAATATCTGTCGGTTAGTGGTCACAAAGTCTATAAAGTCCGTAAAGTTTATAAAGTCGAAACCGGCATTCGCCGGTCTTGAATTTTAACCGAGCATTCGCCGGTCGGGAATTTTAAATCAATTTTAAATGATTTAATTTGAAATGTTAAAAGTTTGGTTTATAAGATTAAAATTGGTATTTTGCTTAATGTTTTTAAGATAACAAGCTGGAATAGTAGTTCCGCTACTGAGCTTGGGAGCAGTTTACAGAAAGAGAGTGGCGGGAGAAGTGGTTTTTAAAAGTGGTGGGCAAAGTTTGACATAGGATAAATTAAAATAGTATACTGAATAATGTTTAGGGGGAAACGGTTTTATTGGTAAAAAATAAGAGAAATTATGATAAAGAATGATTTGGAACAGAAAATTAAAGAGATAGTCAAGAGGATTTGGAAGATTGGAGAAGTTGAAATTAATTTAACCAATCCGCCAACGGAGGAGCAAGGTGA
>CAYORE010000126.1:0-4491 GCA_964406325.1 uncultured Bdellovibrionales bacterium
GGTATTGTCGGCACGGACGATATTTTAAAAAGCCAAAAAGAACAAATTGCTTTCATTGGTCGTTCCAATGTGGGCAAATCCACCTTAATAAACAATTTAACCGGCAATAAAGGATTAGTGAAAGTTTCCGGACAACCGGGAAAAACCAAGCAAATCAATTTTTTCTCCGCTATTTTTACTTACCATGATAAAGACAACAAAATAGATAATCAAATAGCCGAAAAGAACAGCAACGAAGAAAGTAACCACAAAAGAAACAAAGAAGTTTATTTGGTGGATCTTCCCGGTTACGGTTACGCCAAAATTTCTCAAGACCGACGAGAAAAAATGAGAAAGATGATTCTTTGGTATTTTATCAGCGGAGAGGCTAAAGTCAAAAAAGTTGTTTTAATTGTGGACGCCAAAGCCGGACTGAAAGAATTTGATTTGGAAATGATTGCCGTCTTGCAAGAATACGGTCCTCAACTTGGATATGATTTTGTCATCGCTTTCAATAAGATTGACAAACTCAATCAGAAGCAAACTTATAAAAATTTAAACAAGGCCCAAGAACAATTGGGCGACACCGTTAAAATCATTCCCCTCAGTGCCAAAACCGGAAAAGGCAGAAACAAATTATTGGAGTGGATAGGGATGTAATTATATGTTGTAAATTATTAATTATTAATTATAAATCTTCGGTTAGGAATATAAAAATTAAGAATGAAACGCGGCTTCGCCGCGTTTTTAAAATATGTGTAATATTTTGACATAAAAAATTTGTTTTTTTATTAATATGAGTTAAAATAAAATATCTTGTTAAACAAAGTGTTAAACAAGTGTTCGTTTCGTGGTTTAAATGTCTTTTTTCAAAAATAGAAACTATAAAAAAGAGAGGGGTAATAATGAAACAGAAAAAGATAGCAACAAAAAACCAATATTTTAAAATGTTGGTTAGGGTGATATCTATTTTCAGTGGAGTGTTGGCGCTTTTGGCCGGTGCTTGCTGGAGTTTTGAAAAATTGTGGCAAATTATTACAGGAGGCTGAAATGAAAATTACACCAATAAAAAATTCAAGGGGAGTTGCTGGGGGATGTATTGATACAATTTTGGGGACAGCTGTGTGTCCGATGTGTGGAAGTAGTAGTCCTGTTGAAGTTGCCAGTCCTAGTGACCAAAAAGAATCTGCTTGGTTTATTTATCACGAAAAACTGGGCGGGGGCTATTGCCCCGGTTCGGAAATTAATGCCATCAAATTAGAAAAAATGGCTGGCCTTATTTCCGAGATTAAAAAACTCGGCTTTATAGTGGCTGATATTATCAATCGTGATCCAACTGGTGAGGCGCAAAAGATAATTGCACACTTGCCAGGTAAGGCGTGCTTATTGCAAGTTGATTGCCAAAAAGGGGAATTTGTTTGGGCTGCAATCGAAGGACAACTGAAGCCGTGGACATTGGTTTATAGCATGGATTTTATGAATCAATGGACAGATCTTCCCTTTATTCAAATGGCTTGTAATAGCACAAAGATAAAGGAGGAAGATCTTTGCATTGCTGAACAAGGCAAATTCTTGTGGGGAACCTTTATTGGAGTTCCTCAAGATAAGTGGCTCATGGTCGTTAGACAATTTCTCGATTGCCATCGAGATGATCTTGCAAAAAAATTCACGACCTCCTTTTTAATTCTGTATTTTGCTCGTCAGTGTCCCTGTAATCTAAGTTCTTTTAGCAAAGAAACTGCTAGCGCTATCAATAGAAGTGTCGCTGACAAATTTCCGGCGGAAATGTTTTCTGCAGACACGGAATTAATTACAGAAGTTCGATAAAAAAACCGAACAAGGAGAAAAATTCTCGAAAAGCCGAAGTGATTATTCACGCCACTCGGCTTTTTTATTATTTGGGAAATTGACACAATAATAAAAATTTATGATTTTTAATGCAGAAAAGTATGAGTTTTTCAATTTAAATAAAAATAATTATATTTAGGTCAATTATTAATTTCCAAATTAGGATTATTGGTTATATGAAAAGTGAGAAAAATATTTGTGAATTAAGCCAATCACAATTTGACAAAAACAAAAAAGCATACTATAATAAAAGTAAATAAAAAAGCAAAACCGCCGAAAGGCTGTTTTTTAAAACAAGAAAATATATCGTCAATTCAATTTAAAAACCTATCTTTAAATTTAAAATTGACACATATTTTTCCTCAAATTTATGAATAAAGCTATCCAGTTTATTAAAGAGTCTTACATTGAGCTCCGCAAAGTAACTTGGCCTACCAAACAACAAACAATCAATTATACGATTGCCGTTATTCTTATCAGTATCGCCGTGGCCTTTTTTCTGGGTTCTCTGGATATGATTTTTTCAAGAATCATCGCCCAAATTATGAAAAGTTTAAAACTTTGATTATTTTTGATTATCAGAGCTATAAAAAGATAAATTTTTAAATTTATGGCAAAGCAAACAGCTAATTATGGACGAATGTGGTATGTAATCCACACCTACAGCGGTTACGAAGAAAATGTCGCCAGAAATCTCCGCCAAAGAATTAAGTCTATGAAAATGGAGGACAAGATTTTTGATGTTATTGTCCCCAAGGAAAAAAAGATTAAAGTAAAGGGTGGAAAAAGATATTCGGTGGAGGAGAGAATTTTCCCCGGTTATGTTTTGGTAGAAATGATTGTAACGGATGATTCTTGGTATGTGGTTAGAAATACTCCCAATGTTACCGGATTTATTGGCGTGGACACAACTCCCACTCCGGTGGACAAGGATGAAATTATGGGAGTAAAAAAGAAGATGGGAGAAAATGCCCCCAAATATAAAATGGACATTAAGGTTAACGAAGTGGTTAAAATTGTTGATGGACCGTTTAAAAATTTTGAAGGAAAAGTACAAGAAGTTGACGATGACAAAGGGAGAGTTAAGGTTTTGGTTGACATTTTCGGTAGAGAAACTCCGGTAGAATTGGATTTCTTACAAATCAAAAAACAGTAAGAAATTTATAGTTTAAAAAACAGTAAAAAGTCTACAGTCACAACTGAGTAAGTTATTTTTAAGAGAAATTTACAACACCTTCAACGAGCATTTATTATTTATTGATTGTGAATAAAATAAATAATAAGCTTCTATGTTCAAAGAAGGAGTTGACGGAATTATTAAAGATTATAAGTAATGTAAAATTATGGCAGACGAAAAAACAGTTATCAAATTACAAATCCAAGCCGGACAAGCTAATCCGGCTCCACCAGTCGGTCCCGCTCTCGGGCAACATGGTATCAACATTCAAGATTTTTGTACTCGGTTTAACGAGGCCACCAAGGAAATGATGGGAGATGTTGTTCCGGTGGAAATTACGGTTAATGATGATCGCAGTTTTGATTTTATTTTAAAATCACCACCGGCTTCCGAATTGTTAAAAAAAGCCGCCGGTATCAAAAAAGGCGCCAGCAATCCCCTTACAGACAAGGTTGGAACGGTTACCAAAGCACAGTTAGAAGAAATTGCCGAAAAGAAAAAAGCGGACTTAAATGCTAACTCCACTGAGCAGGCGGTTAAAATCATTGCCGGTACCGCTCGGTCAATGGGGATTAAGGTAGAGGGTTAGTTGATTAATAAATTAATAATTTAAGTGGGAGAATGGCTATTGCTGAGTTTAAGCTAAATAGAAATTCGCTTACCACCAAAAAACAATGACATCAAAAAAATATCAAGAAGCTGTAAAGCAGTTTAATCAAGGAGAAAAATATTCCCTAACGGAAGCTTTGGAGATTTTGGAAAAATTTCCCAAAGCCGGTTTTGATGAATCCGTAGAAATGCATATTCGTCTAAACATTGATCCGAAAAAATCAGATCAGCAAGTTAGAGCATCAGTAGCTCTTCCTCACGGAACGGGAAAAACTCAAAAAATCGCCGCCTTTACCGAAACTCAACAAGAAGAAGCGAAAAAAGCCGGAGCGGACATCGTTGGAGGTGAGGAATTAGTGGAAAAAATATTAAAAGACAAGAAAGCGGATTTTGATATCGCTGTTGCCACTCCGGAGATGATGCCCAAACTTTCCAAAGCTGCCAGAATTTTGGGACCGAGAGGATTGATGCCCAACCCCAAGACTAAAACCGTCGGGGCAAAAGTTACCGAGATGATTACAGACCTAAAAAAGGGTAGGGCTGATTTTAAAACGGACAAAACCGGCAATATCCATCAAGTTATAGGCAAAAGGTCTTTTGACAACAAGCAACTCAAAGAAAATGCAGAGATATTGCTGGAAACGATAAACAAGAATAAACCGGCTAAAGTTAAAGGAAAGTTAATTAAAACAATCACTTTAACAGCCACAATGACGCCCGGTATTAAAATAGTCAATTAATTTCGAGTTTGGAATTATTATTAAACTGTAAACTTTTAAAAATATGTCACAAGATAATCTTATCACCTTGAAGTGTACCGTTTGTGGGAATAGAAATTACTATACTTTTAAAAATAAGCGAAAGTTACAACAACACAA
>CAYORE010000127.1:0-5702 GCA_964406325.1 uncultured Bdellovibrionales bacterium
CATCTTTCCCCGTTTGATAGAAATGCAACTATATCACGCTATTTTGGAATCCAATGCCTCCAAGGAGTCGGCACGAATGATGGCTATGCGTAACGCTACTGATTCGGCCAAAGAAATTGCCGGAGATTTAACCTTAATGCATAATCAGATTAGGCAGATGAAAATTACTCAGGAGATTTCGGAGATTTCCGCCGGACGAGCGGCTTTGGAATAATTTTGAAATAAAGGAATAAGATTATTTGAAAAGTATAAGGTGAAATAGGGAAGTAAGGATAATATTTATATTTTTTCAGTTTCCAACGATGCTTATCAAATGCTTATTTAAAATTAAATCATTCAAACAGTTAAAATTGGATTATAATTTATAATTTATAATTTAAAATTTAAAATTAATTAAACTATATGAATACAGGAAAAGTTATCAGCGTCATCGGGCCGGTAGTGGATGTGAAATTTACCGGCAAGCTTCCGGAGATTTATCATGCTTTGGAGTTGGAGATGGTTGACGAAAAAGAAAAAAAGAAAAAGTTGGTTTTGGAGGTGCATCAACACCTTGGAAACAATAAAGTACGATCAGTAGCTATGGCTTCCACTGATGGATTGAAACGGGGAGTGGAGGTTGTTGATACCGGTGCTCCAATTTCCGTTCCCGTCGGAGAAGGGGTTCTGGGAAGAATGTTTAACCTGTTGGGAGAGGAAATTGATAATAAGGGTGAAATAAAAACCAAGGAGGTTAGCCCGATTCATCGAGAAGCCCCTTCTTTCTCTGAACAATCAACAGAAGCGGAAATTTTGGAGACAGGTATTAAAGTGGTTGATTTGATTTGCCCCTTTATTAAAGGTGGGAAAGTTGGTTTATTCGGTGGAGCCGGAGTGGGAAAGACAGTTATTATTCAAGAGTTAATTAGAAATATCGCCTCCGAACATGGCGGTTATTCCGTTTTTGCCGGTGTGGGAGAACGAACCAGAGAAGGAAATGATTTATATCACGAGATGAAAGAGTCCGGTGTATTGGATAAAACGGCTCTGGTATTTGGACAAATGAACGAACCGCCGGGAGCCAGACAGCGAGTGGCTTTATCAGCGTTAACTATGGCGGAACATTTTAGGGACAAGGAAGGAAGAGACACGCTGTTGTTTGTAGACAATATATTCAGATTTACTCAAGCCGGTTCCGAAGTGTCGGCATTGTTGGGACGAATTCCGTCGGCGGTGGGATATCAACCAACCTTGGCAGAGGAGATGGGACAATTGCAAGAGCGAATTACTTCCACTAAAAAAGGATCGGTAACCTCCGTGCAAGCGGTTTATGTGCCGGCTGACGACTTAACCGATCCGGCTCCGGCAACAACTTTTGGGCATTTGGATTCAACCGTTGTGTTGTCCCGTAGTTTGGCTGAGTTGGGTATCTATCCGGCAGTGGATCCGTTAGACTCCAGTTCCACTATTCTTGATCCGAATATTGTCGGACAAGAACATTATGATGTGGCTATGGGAGTGCAACAAGTTTTGCAAAGATATAAGGATTTACAGGACATTATTGCCATCCTGGGAATGGAGGAACTTTCGGAAGAGGATAAATTGACGGTATCTCGAGCCAGAAAAATTCAGAAGTTTTTATCCCAACCTTTCTTTGTGGCAGAACAGTTTACCGGTACTCCGGGAAAATATGTTAAAATTGACGACACTATTAAAGGATTCAAGATGATATTGGACGGAGAAATGGATGAGGTAAATGAGAATGAGTTTTATATGAAGGGAGGAATTACAGAAGTTAAAAAATAATAAAGCTATAAAATAACTACAAATCTATTATTTGAGAATGATAAGCATCAGAATTGGTAACATAAGTGTAAGGTTGATAGTTTCCTTGTCGGCGCCGGTTGTGGCAGATTTGTAGAGCTTGAAAGCAATTCCTTGTAAGGGTAAAAATTAAAATGAATTTGTTATGCATATAAACTTTAAAATTGTTACCCCCGAAAAGGTGGTGATAGAAAAAGAAATATCTCAAGCAACTATTCCAACAGTGGCCGGTGAAGTTACTATTCTCCCAAATCACCGTTCTTATATCGCCGGATTAAAAGCCGGAGAGATTTTAGTAAAATGTGTTGAAGGTGAAAAGGGCGGAAAGGATTGTGCTATGGCGGTATCCGGTGGTTTCATTGAATTTGCCGATAATAAACTGGTTGTCTTGGCGGATACGGCGGAAAGAGCAGAGGATTTGGATTTAGCCAGAGCGGAAGAAGCAAAAAAACGAGCGGAAGAATTAAAAAAACGAAAACTTACCGATGAAAGAGAGTATGCCATTGTGGCCGCTCAACTGGAAAAAGAAATGGCAAGGATTAAAGTGGCTAAAAAGTGGCGAAAACTTTAACTTTTAAAAGGATGCTGTTTTATGCTCAAGTAAGCTGTATCATAAAAATCACTTTAAAAGTGTTCGCAATTGTGGAGATGAGGTCGTAAAGTTTCTAAAATAGTAAAAATAAACATATTAAAAACAGCCTAAAAAGGCTGTTTTTTTGTTAAAAAAGACCATGTTTAAAGCATTTTTCCCTAGAAGGTAGCAGGGAGGGGTATTGACAAAAAAATAATTTATGCTAATATACACGGTTATCTTGATTTTAAAAAGTATGTTTAATTTTTTACAGTAAAAATTATGAAACGAAGATTTTTCAAAAAATCAAAAGTTACAAGCATTGAGGTGCTAAAAGGGATGGTCGCGATGGCTGGTGTGGCATTGTTAATAACAGGCATCGTAAAAGTGCACAATGCAAAAGTTCTTAAGGAAGGAGAAAAAGCAACAGAGCTTCACACAACCGGTGAAAATGCCGGTGATATCTTAGAGTCACAAAGGGAGAATTCTGCCTCTACAACGGAAGGTGTGAAATCTAGCATAGACTATCAACAACTTTTGTTATCTAAGCAAACAAGACAAAAGCCAACCTCAAAGAAAAGGGAGGATAAGAAAAATACAACCAAGAAAAAAAAGAAAAATCATGCAAATTCTAAAACAAACGATGAAAACACAATCACAACGACTGTTGATGGAGAAAAAGCTGTGAAAGGAGAGGTGTTAGTTAAATACAAAAAAGCCAACGGTAAATTTTCTCACAAAGACAAAAAAGTTGTCGTTAAAGGAGATGGGATTGTGGAAGTAAGAGACAATATTCGTAGTGCCAGAATAGCAGTTGTCAAAATTGATGAAAATGAAACGATAGAAACTGCAATGGCAAAATTGAAACGAGATCCGGAGGTAGAATCGGTAGAACCAAATTATTTATATTCCGTGCACAATATTAATTCTAATGATACACATAAGGATGTCTTATGGGGATTGCACAACACTGGCCAAACGATAGAAGGTAGAAATGGAAAAGAAGATGCAGATATTGATTTTCCTCAAGCGATGGAAATTTATAACAACAATAACAGTGCAATTGTAGCCGTTATTGACACTGGGGTTATGTATGACCACCCTGATTTGCAAGACAATATGCTTACAGAGAAAGGGCATGATTTCGCTAACAATGACAATGATGCCTACCCAATTAATGGCGACAGTCACGGAACGCATGTTGCCGGAATCATAGCCGCTTCATACAATAATGGACGAGGAGTCATTGGTGTATCTCCGGACAGTAAGATTATGAATTTGAATGTTTGTAAATTTGATGATTGTCGTGCCGGAGGGATTGGCTTTCTTAGTACTGATGCTATTGTTGAAGCCATATATTATGCGGCAGACCATAATGCTAAAGTTATCAATGCCAGTTTTGGTGGCCCGGGTAGCAGTGAGGCCATGCGAGACGCCATTCAATACTTCGGAGACAAAGGTGGATTGTTCATAACTTCTGCCGGTAATGGTGGTAATGATGGTTTGGGTGATAATAATGACATTAAGCCCCAATATCCAGCGAGTTACCACTTAGATAATATGATTGTTGTGGCCGCAACGGATAATAAAGATAATTTGGCTTATTTTTCCAACTATGGAGCAAACAGTGTTGATATTGCCGCTCCCGGTGTTGATATTTACAGTACTATCACCAAAAGTAGCACTTTCTTTGATGAAGCACTTGATGAAGAGTTTGAAGATGGTCTTTCCGGTTATGACTTAAATCCCGCTGATGCTTGGCAGGTAAAAGAAGATACTTATGGAGATGAGTCTTTAGTTGGAGGGCACTTGGATGCTGAGGGAAATTATTTGCCTAGCGAAAAGGTTGTTATTACTTCCGGAGGATATTCCCTAGAGGGGGTCAGTGAAGCCAGTTTGGAAGTAGGTCTTGAGTGTGATACGGAGTATCAAGAAGATAGTGATTATCTATCTATACAAGTAAGTGCCGACGGTAATACATTTGAGGAAATAGATAGATTAAATGAAGTAACTTTAGATGAGGATAACATAGAAAACGACGGACCATCGGACTGGCAACATTTGAAATATGATTTAGCAAAAGGATATTTAAGTAATAATTTTCAATTTAGATTTGAATGGAACTCCAATGATAATGATTTGGTTGGCACCGGTTGTTTTGTGGACTATGTTGTTATAAATACCGTTACATATAATAGGGGAAGTGAATATAGTGATTACGCATATTTTAGCGGAACATCCATGTCGGCACCATATGTAGCCGGATTGGCTGGATTAATTTGGGGACAAAATCCTGATTTAACTTATACGGAAGTAAAGGATATTATTTTAACCAGTGGTGACGATCTTGAGGGATTACAAAATAAAACCGTTACCGGCAAAAGAATTAACGCTTTCAATGCTTTAAATATGCTAACTGCCCCAATCTTATCAGAGGTAATGCCAATCAGTTCTCCAACCGGTAATGTTAATCCTCAATATACTTTTCATTCCAATAAAGAAGGATCAATAACATACTTAGGAAAATGTGTTGGTAATATTGAGCAAGCAGTTAAAGGAGATAATGTTGTGACCTTTACCGCTCTGCAAGACGGCATTTATGATGATTGTAAGATTATTGTCACCGACAAGTTTGGCAATCAATCTAACGAATTAATGGTTAAAGAATTCGTCATAGATACACTTCCTCCGTCAACCCCGACAATTAATGGGAAAATTACCAACAGCAAAATTTCAAGTATCAACGGAACAGCAAATTCCACAGATTATTTAACAGTACAGTTAAATGGTGTATTGTACGCTGAAGGCGATGGATATCTCATAGATAATGGAGATAATACTTGGATTTTAAATCTTCCGGTAAATAATGAATTGGTTACCGATGGTAAGTACGAAGTTATTGCAAAATTAAAAGACGAGGCTGGAAATATTTCCATTGATACAACTGAAAATGAAATAGTTATAGACACAATCAAGCCGGTAATCACCCTAAACGGAGACAGTGAGATAACTTTGATTGTCGGTGAAGAATATGTTGAGCCGGGAGCAACTTGTAACGATAATGTAGACGAAGACTGCGAAGTCGTTATCAGTGGGGACACGGTAAATACCGCAGTACCCGGAACCTATGTGATCATCTACAACGCTCAAGATAGTGCCGGAAACTCAGCAGATCCGATGCAACGAAAGGTAATTGTAGTAGACCAACCTGACACAATCAAGCCGGTAATCACCCTAAACGGAGACAGTGAGATAACTTTGATTGTCGGTGAAGAATATGTTGAGCCGGGAGCAACTTGTAACGATAATGTAGACGAAGACTGCGAAG
>CAYORE010000128.1:0-4314 GCA_964406325.1 uncultured Bdellovibrionales bacterium
AATCAGTTCCGAGGATTTTTTGGTGAAATTGTTATTACAAAAATACCACCAACAACAATTCCCGGAAATACTGAAGAAAGGAGAAAGGCGTGGCTGGGGTGTAAATTAAGAGGCTATTTACTTTCCCCCAATACTTTTTTAGCTAGCAATAATTTAGAATGCCTTTCTGCTCTTGATGACAAAGAATATACTAGCTTTTTGCGAAAAGCTCTGCGAAACAATGAAACACTACTGTTTGAAAAATGTTTTTCTTTTCGGAGAATTAAGAAACCAAAAGTTGGCCAATCACAACCATTTGGATCCAGTTTGTCTGGCTTAGTGGTTAAACTGAATAAATAAGTATGATACGGAGGATAATATGTTTTTTGAATTCTGGGTTGTTTTAGGGATTTTTGGGGCCGTTTTAATGACAGCCAAAAATAAATTGTTTCCTGTGAAAAATAAAGCACTCCCGAAGCCACTTTTATTTGCTATAAGAGTGGTAGAGGTAGTGGTGGGCGGGGGAGCTTATCTCCTCCTTGCGCTTGTAGAATGGTACTTTGGTCCAAGCTGGGAAACTTAACCAGCAACCAGCGCGGACTAAAAAACATGAATAGAGACCTGAATAAAGAAAAGTTTGGAGAAACATCTCCTCACTGGACTTTATTCAGGCTTTTTGTTAGGCTAAAGAGGTGGTAATAATTAAAAATTAATTTTAAAAATATGAAAATCAGATTTGTTAAAAGTATTGATGGTTTAAAAAAGAAAAAAGATTTTACAGAAGTTATTTTAAAAGAAAAAATTAAACAAAGTAGATTTATTGTAAAAAACGGAAGAGAGATATTGGAAGTTAAGACGGAAGAAAAGAAAAAAATAAACAGGCGGAAGTGGATTATTTTAGTGCGGGGA
This sequence comes from uncultured Bdellovibrionales bacterium, assembly GCA_964406325.1. Lineage (GTDB taxonomy): Bacteria > Patescibacteriota > Minisyncoccia > Moranbacterales > DUUL01 > S145-42. Next base: position 889 of record CAYORE010000128.1, read on the forward strand.
ATTATTCGTTTGGCGAAGAATTACGGTGTTGAAAAAATTATTTTAAACCGGGATGAGTTAATTGATTTTCCCAATTTGGAAAAAGATAATTTGGGGCAACTTTTTGCCGAAGCGACGGAAATGGCTAATTATGAATTTAGAAAATACAAGAAAAAACCAAAAGAAGGCTGGCGAGATATTAAGGAAATTATTTTGATTAGCAAACAATCCGGACGAGAATTATCCGATTTTAGAAAAGCAATTCAAAAAGGACAAATGGTGGCAAAGCGGATCAACTATGCTCGGGAATTGGCTAATATTTCCGGAGGTGATTTAACGCCTAAAAAATTGGTAAGTGAAATCAGAAAAATAATCAAGGGAACAAAAATTAAAATGAAAGTTTTGGGCGAGAAGGAAATGAAAAAAATAAAAATGAACGGAGTGTTAGCCGTTGGTCAGGGCAGTAAAGAACAATCCCAATTTATTATTTTGGAATACAAAAATGCCAAACAAACGACAGACAAACCGACTGTTTTGGTTGGAAAGGGAGTAACTTTTGACAGTGGAGGGATTGATACCAAACCACATCCTCATGGTTTGGAAATGATGATGGATATGAGCGGGGCGGCTTCCGTCTTGTCCACTTTATTGGCTGTGAATGATTTGGAAGTTAAAAAAAATGTTGTGGTTTTAATTCCGGCGGTGGAAAATATGCCGTCCGGTTCCAGTATGCGTCCCGGAGATGTTATAAAAATGTACAACGGTTTAAATGTGGAGATTGGACACACCGATGCGGAAGGACGGTTAATTTTGGCCGATGCTTTGGCTTATGCCAAAAAATTCAAGCCGGAGAGAGTTATTGATGTGGCCACTTTAACCGGAGCGGCTCTGGTGGCACTGGGGACAAAGGCAACGGCGATGCTAACCAGAGATAATCAATTGGCTCAAAAGACGGAAGCGGTAGCGGAGAAAACCGGAGATTATGTTTGGCGATTGCCTTTATGGGAGGAATATGAAGGAGATATTGTCGGAGAAAGAGGGGATATTGCCAATATCAATACCAAAGCCAAATCGGGTGACGGCAGTACGATTACCGCCGGAATTTTCTTGTGGAATTTTGCCAAAAAATATGACAGTTGGATGCATTTGGATATTGCCCCGCGAATGACTGCCGATTCTAATGAACAATTAAGTAAGGGAGCGGCCGCCCCGGCGGTAAGATTATTGGTAAAATTATTGGAGGAGTAATAATTTGTATTTTATTTTAAGTTTACATTGTGGCTATTACTTTATGTCCGTATCATATTCCATGCTTTATATTTATAGCACACTTCTTGTAGCGCCTCGTGTCTATCGTATCTATCGTAATATTATTTTATAAAAAAATTTACAAATGTTACAGCGTTACATAACACTGTCGCAATTGTAAAAAAGTGATTAAAAAGAAAATCAAAAGGCAGTTAAAGATATTTTTACAAAATGCTTGCATTAACTTAATTTTCCAACTAAAGTCAGTCCGGAAAAATATCTACCATTTTTTATAAACCAAAATAAAACAGTCGGTTAGTCTTTTAATTGATCTTCAAAGTGCTTATCTGTTTTAAAAGGTATGTTCAAAAGATGTATAAGATTCTAACCAAAACATCAAAAAACCAAGCCCGAGGACTTGGTTTTTGTTTACGGAAATTAAAAACTTCCAAAAGCAATTTAAGCGGTTACTTTATTCATTGTACGAATACAACCGGTACAAATCTTTACTTTTTTACCATCAATTCGTTTTACTTGAATATTTGCTTTAAATTTTCGTTTGGTGGCAACATTGGAATGAGAACGATTATTTCCGGACATTGCTTTTTTACCACAAACAGAACAACGAGCCATAAGTGTATCTTGAATTATTAAAAAATATAGTGTAAACTTAACAGAGATAAGTATAGCAATTTTTTTATCAAATGTCAAGAAAAAAAATTGTTGTATTAATTATGTTAAGCGGAAAATAATAGAGCGTTTGAGATAAATAAATTTTTAAAGTAAATAAATGGATATAGGAATAACTTTGCAAATCATAGTTTTGGTGATGTCGGTAGTGATACACGAAGTATCTCACGGTTATATGGCCTATTGGCTGGGAGACCCAACGGCAAAATATGCCAATCGCCTCAATTTTAATCCGGTAAATCATCTTGATCTTTGGGGTTCGTTCTTAATACCGGCTTTTTTGCTAATTACCAACTCCCCCTTTTTATTTGGTTGGGCCAAGCCGGTGCCGTATAACCCGTATAATCTTCGTAATCAAAAATGGGGTCCGGCTTTGGTTGGATTGGCCGGGCCTTTATCCAATTTGTTATTGGCTATTGTAGCTGGAGTTATTTTGAGGACTACAATGGTTTTTGGATTGGTTGATGGTATTTTATTGCAATTTTTAACTATAGTTATTTTTATAAATATTCTTTTAATGGTTTTTAATTTACTACCCATTCCACCTTTGGATGGATCTAAATTATTATTTGCCATCATTCCTGTTTCTGAACATACCAAAATGATGTTAGAGCGCTATGGTTTTGTTTTTTTGATAGTGTTTATTTATCTGTTTAACGATGTTTTTCAAATTATATTATTTAGCTTTTTGAATTTTTTTGTTAATATAATAGTGGGAATCAATTTATCCGCTTTTTTTGGTTTGATGGGATAAAAGAAATGATAAAAAAATAAAAATAAGAAATGATAAAGGATGTACCAAATCACAATTCAACTGCAGGCAACGAGGAGGTGTTGCCAATGAGCTATCCCCGCTTTAAGTTGCCCGAAGAACAACTCCAGACGGTTATTCACTTCATTAAAGACAAAATTCCCTCCGGAAACAAAGAAGGGTTGGATGTATCTATAATAGAAGCACATCTTGATGAACTTTTGTTTTTGGGTAAATTAAAGAAACTTGATAAAATTGTCAAGGGTGGTCGAGGGCAAATTAATAGATTTACTGAGTTACTTCTTAAAAAAATATTAAATGAAGGCGCTAAAGAAAGTGAGAACTTTCAAAATACTTTAAAAGGGATTATTAAGAGATTGGAAACAGATCCGGAAATTAATGATTTTATGCGTGAGTTTGCCGGACGAAGATTTACCGAAGAAATGGAAGGTCAATGGAATGAACGATTGGATATCTGGACATATGGTCATTTTATGACCAGAATGACCAGGGCGATTAGCGATAAGTTCACAAAGAGTGAAGAGGTGGGACAACAACAATTAAAATCTATCGGAACATTATTTTTTGATTTGGATGGATTAAAGTTTCTTAACGAAATTAACGGGTATAATGCCGGAGATAAGGCCTTGTGGGTTATGGCCAGGGCACTAACAGATAATAATTTGACAAATTGGGCGGGAAAGAATGATATAGAATTAGTATCTAGTCATCATCATGGAGATGAATTTTTAATGGGG
>CAYORE010000129.1:0-13467 GCA_964406325.1 uncultured Bdellovibrionales bacterium
TTTAGCGGATATGTTAAAGGGAAAACAAGGTCGTTTTCGACAAAATCTTTTGGGAAAGAGAGTTGATTATTCCGGACGAAGTGTTATTGTGGTGGGACCGGAACTGGAGCTGGATGAGTGTGGTATCCCCAAGAAAATGGCTTTGGAATTATTTAAGCCGTTTATTATTAACAAGTTGATTGAAGGGGAATATGCTCACAACATCAGAACGGCCGGACGAATGATTGACAGCGAGAAAGAAGAGGCCTATGAAATGTTGGATCAAATTATTGACAGTCATTTTGTGATGTTAAATCGGGCGCCAACCTTGCACCGTTTGTCTATTCAATCATTTCGCCCGGTGTTAATTGAAGGAAAAGCCATTAGACTTCATCCTTTGGTTTGTGCCGCTTTTAACGCCGACTTTGATGGTGACCAAATGGCGGTTCATGTTCCTTTGACTACCATGGCGAGGAAAGAAAGTGAAGAGATTATGCTTTCCAATATCAACCTGTTAAAACCTTCCAACGGTGATCCGATTACCGTTCCTTCTCAAGATATTGTTTTGGGTGCCTATTATATGACGACTTTAGATCCGGAAGATAAAGAAAAGAAACCGAAGACATTTGTTGATATGGATAGCGTAATAAGTGCTTATCAAATGAAAATAATCAGTTTGAAGGAAAGGATTTTGATGAAATGGAAAGATGAGGTTATTGAAACCTCCGCCGGTAGGGTTATTTTCAATGATATTTTTCCGGAAAGTATGCGATTTATCAATAAGGATATCACTAAGACGGAATTAAAGGAATTGTTGTCTGAATTTTTAAGTAAAGACACAAATGAAAATACCGCTAAATTTGCCGACCGTTTAAAAAATCTCGGTTTTGAATATGTAACCAAATCAGGAATTAGTTTGGGGATGGATGATTTTCAAGTGCCGGATACCAGAGAAGAAATTTTTGCCGAAGCAGAGAAAAAAGTTTTGGAAATTAACAATCAGTACGAAGCCGGTTTATTAACCGATGAAGAGCGAAAGACAAAGGTAGTGGAGATTTGGAATGATACCAAAGACTTAATTGCCAAGGAGGTTAAAGCCACAACCGTTAAAGATAGTCCGTTGGACGCCATGGTTACTTCTAAAGCTCGAGGTTCGGAAGCGGTTGTTGTACAAATTTCCGGTATGAAAGGTTTGGTGGCCGGACCAACCGGTGAAACTATTGAATTGCCGATTAAGGGATCTTTGAAAGACGGCTACAATGTGTTGGAGTATTTTATTTCTACTCATGGAGCCAGAAAAGGTATGGCCGATACGGCCTTGCGAACCGCTACTGCCGGTTATTTAACCAGGCGCTTGGTAGATGTCGGTCAAGATATTGTGGTGCGGGAAGTTGACTGTGGAGATACGGAGGGAAGCTACATTTACCGAGAAGATTCCGATGAAGTTGGGCAAAGTTTTGCCGCCAGAATTGAAGGGCGAGTGGTTACGGAAGATGTGATTAATCCAAAATCCAAGAAAGTCATTGTCAAAAAAGGAGAAATGATTTCAGCCCAAGCCGGCAGTGAAATTGAAAAGAGTGGAGTGGAAAAAATCAAAATCCGAAATTTAGTCAGTTGTTTAACCTCTAAGGGAGTTTGTCAGAAATGTTATGGTAAAGATCTCGGTCGAGGAAAAATGGTTGAGTTGGGACAAGCGGTGGGAATTGTGGCCGCTCAGGCGATTGGAGAACCGGGAACTCAATTAACAATGCGTACCTTCCATATCGGTGGTGTAGCCGGTGCCGACATTACTCAAGGTCTTCCGCGGGTGGATGAAATCTTTGAAGTTAGAACTCCGAAAACCAAAGCGGTTATAGCGGAATTTAACGGAGTTATTCACGAAATCGAAAATACCAAGAAGCAAAAAATTATCAAAGTTGCCAAAGTTGATGTTGGCAAAAAAGCCAAAATCAAAGATAGTGATATTAAAAAATACACTATTCCGGCCGTAATGAATGTAAAAGTGGAAGAGGGTGACTTGGTAACCACCGGACAAGTTTTGTCGGAGGGTCATATCGATTTGAAAAAATTGTTTAAGATTAGTGGACGAGAAGCGGTGCAGAGATATATTATCAGAGAAGTACAAGAGATTTATCAAACTCAGGGAGAAGGAATTAATGATAAGCATATTGAAATTATCATTAGACAAATGATTTCTCGAGTGAGAATTATTTCTCCCGGTGACACTACTCTTCTTAATGGAGATATTGTAGAGTACGAAAGGTTTTTAGAAGTAAATGAAAAAGCCGCCAAAGCCGGCAAGGAAGAAGCCAAAGGAGAAAGAATGATTTTGGGAATTTCCAAAGTGGCACTTTCCACAGACAGTTTCTTATCTGCCGCCTCCTTCCAAGAAACAGCCAAAGTTTTAATTGACGCCGCTACTCAAGGTAAGGTTGATAATCTAAAAGGACTTAAGGAAAATGTGATTATCGGTAGATTGATTCCGGCCGGTACCGGTTATCAAGCGGAAGAAATGACGGAGGATGTTCTTCAGGAAGACAAAACTCCTAAAGCGGAAGAGGAGTAATTTTCCTAAAAAGTTTAAATTTATTTATCAATTTGAAAGAATAAATTTAAGCAAGTGGATAAATCGAAGGTAGTTTTACAAAAATTTATAAAAAACCGCCGGCTTCGCCGGCGGTTTTTTAATTTGAAATTAAAAAACAAAAATTTCCCTTTTTGGCTGTTTTTTGGTATAATAAATAAAACAAAGAATAGTGAAACAAAAAATAATATGAATAAAAATACAAAGAGAATTGTTATCTTATTAGTATATTTGGGTATCTTAATGATATTCGGAGCGGTGATTTATTTTATGTTAAAACCGGATCCCAGTTGTTTTGATGGAATAAAAAATCAAGGAGAGCAAGGAGTTGACTGTGGCGGTCCTTGTAAAGCTTGTGTACAAGAGACACAATACGCCGACTTGCAGGTGCAATCGGTGGAAATTTCCGCCCAGCGTAATGGCAAAAGTGATTTACTTATTAAAATTTATAACCCCAATGAAGAATACGGAGCAAAATCTTTCCCATTTGTTATTCAGGATGATTTGGGGAACAGGAGTTCCGTTTATTATGATTTTATATTGCCGGGAGAAACGAAATACATTATTATTGCAGATTATTCTTTAGCGGAAGGAGTTAAAAATATTCAAGTTGGGATAGATAAAGGGGCAATTGAATGGCGAAAGGCAACGCAATATCGAGACCCGGAATTGGTTGTTTTTAATAAGCGGTTTGAAAAAAGCCAAAGTGGTGGTAATTATGGAGAGATTAAGGGGTTGTTGGTTAATAAAAGTGCGGTGGATTATGAAACTATCAAGATAAAAGGTGTTTTACGCAATAAGCGGGGTAATTTCTTGGGAGGCAGTTATCAAATCATCAATACTTTGCCGGCCGGTCATAAACGAGAATTTCGGATTATCTTTCCGGCGGATTTGGGAGAAGATATTTCCCAAGTTGAAGTGCAAACCGAAACAAATATTTTTGAAAGTGATAACTATTTAAAAATTGAAGGTCGGGGAAATAATTTGGACAGGTAATTTATTTGACACGAGGAAGAGAGAAAGGAAGTTGGAAGCCGTCTTGTGGGAAGTGAAATGATTTTTAAGGGAAATGAAATATAAAATAATAATAATAAATTTTTAACTAATAACCTATGGAAAAATTATTAAAAATTTTGCAAGAAATGCAAAATGACATTCGGGGGATTAAACAAGATGTTGAGGAATTGTCCGAAAAAATTGATTCTCAAAAAGTGTCAACCGGTACTTTCTCTGAGAATGAAAATCAGTCAAAAGTGCAAATGATTAATGAGAGAGGGGAGGTATATTTTTCAGAGAATAAAAATGTCTCCGGAACGGAAGGTGAAGTGGACATTGACACCACGGTTAAAACTGACGATTTCGGGAATGAAAACTTACAATCGTTAACTGAAAAATCCTCAGACAACAATCTACTCAATGACAAACAACCGGTCAATGAAGTCGCTACGGAAGAAGCGGGAGTAATCGCAAAAGAAGAACAAGTTATTACTCCCAAGAAAAGAAAAAAAAATTGGTTGGAAAAATTTTTCGTTTGGCTGGCTCGGGATTGGCCAATGAAGGTTGGGGGAGCTTTTGTAATAGCGGCTGTCGGTTGGTTTGTTACTTGGGCGGCCATGGTTGGTTGGTTGTCGGAAACAGCTCGAGTTGTTTTAGGATATTTATTTGCCACCGGAGCCATCGCTTTTGGAATGAAACGAGTAAATAAAAACAAAACTCAAGGGAATTTATTTTTAATAATCGGTAGCGGGGCGATGTTAATTTCCACCTTAGGGGGAGTTTATTACAATCTGGTATCTCATGTCGCCGGTCTTTTCGTGATGCTTTTTACCGTTGGTTTAGTTACTCTTGTTTCCTTGAAACAAAACAGAGAAAGTTTAACCGCCTCCATGGTATTTTTTGGGGCTATAATTCCCTTTTTCTTTTTTCAAGGATTAAAAACAGACTCCGTTTTTGTTTATTTATTTATTTTATCTTTGGGAAGTTTGTGGGTGGTATTTTTGAAAAAATGGCGTAGTTTAATGATGCTATCCCTAATAATGGTCGGTCTTTATTCTTTTGGATACATTGCCGAAGGCATTAATATGGAAAGCTATAAGAATATTCTAATTTCCTTTTTATTTGGCGGATTGTTTTACTTATCCAATATCGCTTTAATGGTAGTCACAAGACAAGCTAAAAAATATGATGTCTTTACGGCTTTAATGGTAGGAACATTGATGCTTATTTGGATTTTAAGCTTTGCTTCCAAGACATTGGAACCATTTTTGTTGTTATTGGTTGCCCTGATATTTGGCAGTGGAGGTTATTTTGTTTTCGCGAAAACAAAGATTAAAGCTCCTGCTATTATTTACGGAGGTATTGCCATGACCTTAATAGCTATCACCACAGCTATTCTTCTGGACGGCGCAAGTTTAATCACGGCTTATTTTATAGAATTGTGTTTTACTATAACAACTCTTGTGGCTATAACTCGCAAAAATATCACCGGCAATATACAGGCCTTTGCTATGGTGGCTTTTTCTTTGGTGTCATTAGTATCACTTAATTCAATCGGCGCTCTCTTCCGTTTTTTAAATTATGGTGGTCCTGACAATGTGATGAAAGATTTGATTACGGTTTTTACCGCTTTCCTCACGGCCTTTATTATTGCCGGTAGTATTGTTATTTTTACCGATTTGAACAAAAATAATAACATTACATTTTTTCGTTTTTTTGCCTATAGTGGAGAATTGTTTGGTTTGTTGTTCGTTTGGTTTGTGACTCATTTATTTTTTGGCAATTATGATGTAGCCACTTTTATTTCTCTGGTAATTTATACAATCATCGGTGTATCCTTTTATATCATGGGAACTAAAACAAATTATCAACCTTACAGATTTGTGGGAGGAATGCTTTTCGTTCTGGTAATCGGTAGGGTGCTTTTGGTGGAATTTTGGGAAATGGAAATGATAGTGAGGATTATCACCGCTTTGGTTTTGGGAGGACTATTAATTTCTACGGCTTTTATTAAATCAAATAATAAATAAAAAAACAAAAATGAAGGTAAATATAAAAATGGCTTTGGGTATATTGATTTTACTGCCAATGTTGGCTGTTGCCAACCAAAGCGTTTCTTTTACAGAAAAAGCAAGTCTGCAACAAAAAGGAGAATTTAGAACATTGGTTACAGTTAAAGAAAATAATTTCAAAGTCCCGACAGTCGTTGATATTTCCTTGCCCTTTCAGGCAAACAGCAAAAATCAGGTAATGGTTACGGATAAAGATGATAATATTATTCCCGCAAAACTCATAACTGAATTTAACAAAGCACCTTTAACTTTCAGTGCCACAGATTCTTTTGGAGATCTTGGTGCCGGAAGAATGGTTGACGGAAACAAGGAAACCTACTTGGATTTGCCTTTTCAAGATGTTGGTGCCAATTATGAAGTCGTCCATTCCAACGAAAATTTAACTAACACCGTTAATAACGGTTTGGAAATTAGACACTCAGAGGAGCGGTACTTAAACGACAATCAAGCAAATTCGGCAAATGTAAACAGAGTAACAATAGACTTGGTAGCCAACAGAAGATTTACCACTGATTCCATTAGTTTTCTTTTGGGGAAAAATGTAGATAAACCGGTACGAATAAAATTAATTAGTGTTGAGGATAACGGAGAAAAAATTTTATTACCGGAAACTTTCTTTAATAACACAATGCACTTTCCTCCGACAAATTTAAAACATTTGCGGATTATTTTGGATTATATTAAGCCATTGCGAATTAGCGAGATAATTTTACCGGAAAGAAATTATTCCGGTCAAGCAATAAAATATGTTCGGTTCATTGCTCAACCAAAAACTGCCTATAAGATTTATTATGACACTTTAAATTTAGTCAAAATGCCAAGTTTGGAAATGCCCAATCTTAACGAAAAAGGAAGAAGTCCGGATGTAGAGGTGGTTTCCGGTGATAATCCCTTGTATAAAAAAGCTGATTCGGATCAAGATGGTATTATTGACAGCTTGGATAATTGTCCGGATGTTGCCAATGCAGACCAAGCTGATGCGGATAATAATAAAATAGGAGATGCTTGTGAAGATTTTGATCGTGATGGAGTTATCAATGCTAAAGATAATTGTCCAAATATTGCCAATAAATTACAAAGAGATGTGGATGGTGATGGAGTAGGTGATAAGTGTGACAATGCAGAAAGTCGTTTTATGGAAAAATATCCCTGGATACCTTATCTTACTTTGACGATAGTGTTTGTCATTATTATCACCTTACTGTTTATGACTTTACGGGCGGATGGCAACAATAAAACAGAATAGTCAATTATAAAAAAATGAAAAAAATAAAAATCATCGGAGGGATGTTAATGATTATTGCCCTATTGCTGGGAATAGTTTATATTTTCCGTAACGATTTTGAAGAGGTGCAAACATCTTTGGTAAAATATTATAATGGAGCCAATTATCAATGTGTGGCTTATGTGGAAAGATATTACCAAAATATGTTCGGTATTAAAATTCAAAGTGTCGGAAATGCAATGAATTTGGCCGAAAAAGCCCCTCGTTATGGTTTATATTTTCATAAAAATGGCGGAGTGGTTGTTCCGCAGGTGGGGGATATTTTGGTTTTTGGCAATAAAAATAAAGTGGGACATGTGGCGATTATTACCGGTGTTCTGAAAGACGGAGTGTTAATTGTTGAGCAAAATTGGCACAAGGCGAAAATCACCAACAATCATGGTCGGGCATTAAAAGCCAAGTATGAAAATGAAAAATATACAATTGCCGATAGATATTACGACGACAAAAAAAAGAAAAATAAATTTTGGATAATGGGTTGGGTAAGTAGGACCAAGCAAAATCCCGGAACTTTTTTCAACTTTAATGATAAGGATGATCGGGGCTGGTTGCCGGAAAACAGTTTAAAAAGAATTTCCGGTAAAAATGAAAAATCTTTGACAATGAAAGTTGTGGGAAAAGAGCCGAGATTTCTCTCGCCGGTTTTTTTGGATGGATTGGACATCAAAAAATATAATAAAGTTGTTTTTAACGCTAAGGTGACCGGAAATTCAAAATCCACCGGAGGAGTATTGTATTTGCGTGACCAAAACGATAAATGGTCTCGGCAAATTCCCTTTGCAGTTGATTTTTCCGACGAAGAATTTAAAACGATTACCGTTAGTTTGAAGGATTTGCCAACTGACTTCAAAATTACACAATTGATGTTAAAGCTGAGTAATGCCGGAGTTAGGTATGGAAGAGAAAAATGGGAAATTGATTGGTTAAGAATAGGTGATAGAAAAACTGATTTATTATAAAATTAGAACCAATTAATAAATTTTTTAACTTGATTTTTCGGGTTAAATAAGGTATTATTAATCAGTTGTTGCAGAAAGGGTTAAGCAACGGAGAAACTGCTTATTTTGTTTTTAAATTTAAAAATATTATGTCAGAAGAAAAATTTGTTATTACCGGTGGGAAAAAACTTTCCGGAGCGATTAAAGTTAACGGTTCAAAAAATGCAGCGGTGGCTTTATTGGCGGCGTCGGTGATAAACCAAGGTAAAACAACTTTTTACAATATGCCTCAAATTGAGGAAGTTAATCGTTGGGTGGAAATTTTGGAGAGCATTGGAATGAAAATTGAAAGAGATGATCAAAAAAGAAAAATGACCATTACTTCTCCCAAGCGACTGTGTTTAAAAAATATCAACAAAAAAGCTGCGGAAAAAACCAGAAGTGCCATTATGCTTATTGGAGCGTTATCCGGTCGCTTGAATGAGTATTTTATTCCTCAAGCCGGTGGTTGCCGACTGGGAGCCCGAACCGTCAAGCCACACCTTTTTGCCGTGGAAGAATACGGAGTAAAAATTAAAACCGTGCCCAAGGGGTTTAAGGTTTCCGCTAAAAAATTACAACCGGCGGAAAATAACATTTTGTATGAAACGGGCGATACGGTAACAGAATCGGCCCTAATGGTGGCCGCACAAATTCCCGGCAAAACAACCATTAAAATGGCCAGTGCCAATTATATGGTTCAAGACCTGTGTTTTTATTTGGAAGAATTGGGAGTAAAAATCAAAGGAGTTGGCACTTCAACTTTGGAAATTAAAGGAAAGAGAAAAATTAAGAAAAATGTGGAATACTACATTAGTGAAGACCCCATTGAAGCGATGTTTTTTATTTCTCTGGCCATCACCACCAAGAGTGAGTTAACGATTAAAAAATGCCCGATAGAATTTTTGGAATTGGAACTTTTGAAATTGAAAAAGATGGGGCAGGACTTTGAAATTTTAAGAAAATATAAAGCTAAAAATAAAAAAACCGGACTGGTGGACATTAAAATCATTCCTTCTCAACTGACTGCTCTGGAAGACAAAATACATGCCCTGCCTTTTCCGGGTTTGAATATGGATAATTTACCATTTTTTGTTCCTATTGCTATGATGGCCAAAGGGAAAACTTTAATTCACGATTGGGTTTACGAAAACAGAGCGGTTTATTTCACTGAATTAAACAGATTGGGGGGGAATATCACTTTAATTGACTCCCATAGAGTTGAGGTGGTTGGACCGACCAAGTTACACGGAGCTGATTTAACTTCTCCCCCGGCCTTGCGACCGGCGGCCATTATCTTAGTGGCGATGCTGGGAGCTAAAGGGAAATCCGTTTTACGAGGAGTTTATTCAATTAATCGCGGTTATGAAGATTTGGAAAAAAGATTGCAGAGTGTTGGTGCTGACATTAAATTGATTAAAGAATAAAAATTGAAATTTAGTCCGTATAAAATTTATTGGTTGCTTAGCGGGGTACTTTTCGGTGGGACATTTATCTTTCTGTGGCAATGTTGCACCGGATGGAATTTGGGATTGATATATTTCTTGACAATCAATTTTGTTTTGCTCAGTTTATATTTTTGGGATAAGATTATTTCCGGAAAAAAAGGGGTCGTCAGAGTACCGGAGTTAATTTTGCACACCTTGGCTTTATTGGGAGCCAGTCCGACAGCTTTATTATCGCAAAAATTACTCCGACACAAAACCGGCAAAAAAAGTTTTCAACTAATTTACTGGTTGATTGTTTTGGTCCAGGTCATTATTTTAAGTTGGTTTTTTTACGGACAGATTAAGAATAATTGGAAATAAAAAATGTCAAAAAAATTTTATCTTATTTTTATTTTACTTATACTTGGCGGAATCGCTTTGTTTAACCTGTTTTCTAAACGGGATAATTTTCACAACCAAGATTCCAAAGAAAGATTAAATATTTTGGTTAGTGTTTTACCGCAAAAAGCATTTGTAGAAGCGGTAGCCGGTGATTTGGCGCAGGTACAAGTATTAATTCCTCCGGGAGGAAGTCCGGCTACCTATGAACTGAAACCAAACGACTTGGTTAACATTGAAAAAGCGGATATTTATTTCAGGGTGGGGCATATCTCTTTTGAACAAGCCAATCTCAATAAAATTATCGGTCTTAATAAAAAGTTGAAGGTCGTGAATACTTCAAGAGATATAAAACTAAGACACTTTAAATCATCGGGAGCGATTGATCCGCATACTTGGGTAGCCCCGCGAGAAGTGGAGAAGCAAGTTGATATTATTGAGCAAACCTTGAGAGAAGTTGATCCTCAACATAAGGATATTTATCAACAAAATGCCGACAAATTCAAAAAGAAACTGGCGGAATTGGATATGTTTTTGAAAAAAACTTTTTCCAATTTAAAAAATAATAAAATAATGGTTTTTCATCCCTCCTGGGGATATTTGGCCGATGATTATGGCTTGGAACAAATAGCCATAGAAAAATCAGGCAAAGACCCAACGGCGGAACAGTTAAAAATGATAATAGACAAAGCCAAGCGGGAAAATATAAAAGTAATTTTTATTCAATCTCAATTTAATAAAGACATTGCTCAGTCAATAGCTAAAGAGATTGGAGCTACGGTAATTGCCATTGATCCTTTGGCGGAAAATTATTTGGACAACCTTAAAAATGTTGCCGAAATTATCGCTCAAAATTTGGGAAAAAATTAATTTAAAAAAATGAAGAGAAAAGAAATTATAAAGATAGAAAATATTTTTTTTGGCTATGAAAAAGATAAGGATATTTTAAAAGGAGTAACTTTCTCCGTTTATGAAGGTGACTTTCTGGGAATAATCGGTCCCAATGGGGGCGGGAAAACAACTTTGTTAAAATTGATTTTGGGCTTACTGCGACCTCGTCGGGGGAAAATTTCCATTTTTAATTTACCTCCTCAAAAAGCCCGAGAAAAAATCGGATACCTCTCTCAGTTTAAAGATATAGATTTTGATTTTCCCATCACGGCCTACCAGGTGGTTTTGCTGGGGAGGGTAAACAAAAATATATTTAAACATTATACTAAGGAAGACAGATTGGCGACGGATAAAATTTTTCAAAAATTGAATATAGAAAAATTAAAAAATAAAAAATTAAACGAATTATCCGGTGGAGAGAAGCAAATGGTTTTTGTGGCCAGAGCCTTGGTCAATAATCCCCGGATTTTATTTTTGGACGAACCGATGGCAAATTTGGATATCCACCATCAAGAAAGTTTTTATCAACTTTTGCAAAAATTAAATAAAGAAGTTACCATAATCATTATTGAACATGATTTGGATATGATTAAAAAATATGCCAAAGAAGTTGTTTGTGTGGATAGATGTAGAAGAGGAGCGGTTAAATATCATGGCGGAGAGTTAACGGAAGAAAAGATAAGGAAGTCTTGTTCTGTGTAAATAGTCCCTTAATACATAACTTTCATAATATGCTGGAAATTATCAATTATCAATTTTTTCAAAATGCTTTATTAGTGGTTTTATTATCATCCATTACTGCCGGTATTGTAGGCACTTACATTGTTATCAAAAGAATGTCTCTTATTTCCGGAAGTATTGCTCATACGGCTTTTGGTGGTTTGGGGATGAGTTATTTTTTTGGTTTTAATCCGTTGTTGGGAGCGATTGTTTTCAGCTTGGCTTCGGCGATGGGAATTGCCTTGGTTAAGAAAAAATCCAATAATAAAATAGATACTTTACTGAGTTTTCTCTGGGCAACGGGAATGGCTATCGGATTGGTTTTTATTTTCTTAACGCCCGGTTATGCCACCGATTTGTTTACTTATCTATTTGGCAACATTCTGTTGGTATCCAATTTTGATATTGGAATGATTTTTTTGTTGGATATCATAATATTGGCAGTTGTTTTTTTGATGTTTAATTCTTTATTGGCGGTTATTTTTGATGAAGAATATTCGGAAACAAGAAATATTCCGGTTACTGTAGTTAATGTTATTTTGTTCGCTTTAATCGCTTTAACGGTGGTGGCAACTATCCGAGTGGTGGGGATTGTCTTGATGATTGCCATTTTAACAATCCCACCGGCTACCGCCCAACTGTTCCGGCACACCGTTAAAACGATTATGATTACTTCTTTCTTAATTACTTTGGTATCTGGTATTGCCGGTTTGTTTTTGTCTTACTATTTTAATTTGGTCACCGGACCGATTATCGTTTTGATTATATCAGCCATTTATTTGGGTGGAATTGTTTTGTCAAAAATGCGCGCTTAAGTATTGATGATTAAAGAGTGTTTTAAATTAAATTAAATTAAATTAAATTAAATGAAATATGATGTGGTGGTAATTGGTGGCGGGCCGGCGGGAATGATGGCGGCGGGAAGAGCCGGGCAACTTGGCCGGGCTGTTTTGTTATTGGAAAAAAATAAAGAACTGGGAATTAAATTATTGATGACCGGCAAGGACCGTTGTAATGTTACTCATTATACGGAAGAGATCAATGAACTGATAGATGTTTATGGTAAAAATGGAAAATTTCTATACTCAGCTTTTTCCAAGTTTGACAACCTGGCAGTAATGAACTTTTTTGAAAATAGGGGAGTTAAATTGAAGGTAGAAAGAGGGCAAAGGGTTTTTCCGACCAGTGATAATTCCGGGGATATCAGAAGGGCGTTGCTGAATTTTCTATCGGAAAATAAAGTTGAGATCAGAACACGACAAACAGTGGAAGGTTTTACTAAGGAAGTTGCACCGGACAGTACGGTAAAAATAAAAGAAATAATCCTCAATAACGGAGAACGAGTGCGGGCGGAAAGAATTATCATAGCCACCGGCGGACTTTCTTATCCGGCCACCGGCTCAACTGGTGACGGATATGATTGGGTGAAAGAATTGGGACATAATGTTATTAAACCCCGTCCGGCTTTATCACCAATTGTTTTGGATGATTGGTTTGTAAAAGATTTAGAGGGTCTAAGCTTGCGAAATGTAGAGCTGAGTATTTGGAACGGAAATAAGAAAACGAAAGCGGATTTTGGTGAAATGCTATTTACTCAAAGAGGGATAAGTGGTCCCATTGTATTAAATCTCAGTAAATATGTAGGCGAATTACTTGCGAATAAAAAATTATCCCAAAAAGAAGGAGAGCGAGTTGATTTGAAAATTGATTTAAAACCGGCTTTGGATTTTGTTAAATTGGACAAAAGGATACAGCGAGATTTTCAAGCGGGCAACAATAAGCAGTTTAAAAATATTTTGGATCAACTGTTGCCCAAAAAACTTATTCCGGTAGTAATTAAATTGACTCAAATAACTTCGGAGAAGCAGGTGAATTTAATCACCAAGAAAGAACGACGCCGGTTGGTGCGAGCCTTAAAAGAATTTCCTTTACACGGAAAAGATTTGGTTGGCTTTAGTAAAGCGATTATTACGGCGGGGGGAATTGATTTGAGGGAGATTAATTCCGGAACAATGCAATCACGATTGGTAAGTAATTTATATTTTGCCGGAGAAATTTTGGATTTGGATGGTCCTACCGGCGGTTACAATCTTCAAGTCGCCTGGTCTACCGGTTGGACAGCGGGAGGGAATTAAGA
>CAYORE010000130.1:0-14065 GCA_964406325.1 uncultured Bdellovibrionales bacterium
GAAACTCCTCATCGTAATGAGCAGAGGTTTTTTGAGAGAAGATTGAAAGAAATTTCCACTCAAAACGGTTTTTCGGAGATTAGAAGCTATTCTTTTCACAGCGAAAAGGATGCTGAAGTGCTGGGATTAAAAAATCTTAAACATATTGAATTGTTAAATCCCGCCAGTCCGGAACAACAAATGTTACGGAATACTTTGGCGGTGGGAATTTTAAAAGCCGGACGAAAAAGTTTGAGTCATTTTAAAGAGGTGAGAATTTTTGAAATCGGAAAAGTTTATCAAGTTACGGAAGAGGATGTTTTGCCGAAAGAGGTTTTGTCTTTTGCCGGTGGAGTATTTGGCAAGTCTTCCGCCGGAGAGCAATTTTACGAAATCAAAGGATTGTTGGATACGATTTTGGAAAGTATGGGGATTAGTGATTTTTATTATGATGATAATATTACCGACGAGGAAAAACCGAAAGGGATGCCCGATTTACATCCTTCCCGCCGGGCCTTGTTAAAAACCACTACCGGTACCGTTATCGGCTGGTTGGGAGAGGTGAATAAAAAAACCGCCAAGTATTTTGGTTTAAAAAATGTACGAGGAGCGATTTTTGAAATTGCTGTGGATAAATTGCGAGCAGAGGAACAAAAACAAATCTCCTTTCAGCCTTTGTCAAAATTTCCTTTTATAGAAAGAGACTTGTCAATGATTGTGCCGGAGAAACTAAGGGTGGGAGAAGTGCAAGAAGTTTTATTCCGAGCCGGCGGTAAATTGTTACAGGATGTGGACCTGTTTGATTTGTATCAAAATAAAGAAACGGGAGAAAAATCAATGGCCTTTCACTTGCTTTTCGGCAGTCCGGAACGAACCCTAAAGACGGAAGAAGTTGATAGTGCTATAGCTAAGATTATTATGACAATTGAGAAGGAGCTGGATGTTGAAATAAAAAAATAAATTACAGTAAAAAATAAATAAAGATTTTTTAAATTTGCATTTTTTAGGATTTTTTGCTATAAAGAGTGCATGTTCTTTGTGATAAAAAAAATAATCAAAAGTAGGCAAAAATCTAAAAGGAGGCCTTAAAAAATGAATTATTTCAAAAAATCAGTGATTGCGTGGGCATTTTATGCTTTAGGATATTCTCTCTTTCGGCTTTATGGCATTTTTGAGGGCAAATTATTGCCAACATTTATTTGTTGGCTGGTATTAATGATTATGGCTATCGTTTATGATGATGGCGAGATTAGTACCAGGGAAGTGGCCGGTAATTTAATAGAGATTATTGGAGCTACGTTAGCTTTAATTTTTTTCCCGATCATTGTGTTTGGGGAAAAGCCATTGGCATTGATTAAAAAAAACAGCCGAATTATAGTAACTCTAAAAAAGGTTACAGCGGGCATTTTACTTTTTATTATTTTTGATAGTTTCTACCTAATGATTAATCATTTGTGGCAATTATCCCCGCTGAATACTGTCTGTTTTGCGGCTGGCTGTTTTACATTGAGCGGAATAATTTTATTTTTATATACAGCATTAGTCGCCCCGATTATTGCTGGATACTTCACGCAAAAAATCCGTGAAAATAACAGTTTTTCATGGCGAATTATCAACAAGCTCATCGTTGCGATGCATATTGGTTTCTTATTACCAATCGTTTGGTTAACTGATGACTAAATGCATCGCCCATTATTCTTTTTTCTCCTGGCCCAGCATTGGTCCAGGAGAATTCTTTATTTTTGTGCATAAATAAACCTTTCAATAAATCATTTTCTATGATAAAATAAATAGGTAAAGAAATAAATATTCAGCTCTTAAGTTCATTTTTACAATTTTTTAAAGAACTATTAATTATAAAAAATGTTTTTAATCAGCGAAAAAGCATGTTGTTATTCACGACAATAGGTAATAAAATAATAATAAAATAAATGGCAAAGAAAGACACAAAGAAAAAAGGAGGAAAATATGATGCCGGGTCAATTCAAGTTTTAGAAGGATTGGATCCGGTTAGAAAAAGACCGGGAATGTATATCGGGGGAACTTCCACCGAAGGCTTGCATCATCTGATTTGGGAAGTTGTTTCCAATTCCATCGATGAAGCCATGGCCGGTTATGGAAATTATATTGAAGTCAGAATTAAAAAGGAAAATAATCGTATTTCCGTGTCTGATCGAGGGCGAGGCATTCCAGTTGGTAAGCATAAACAGACGGGACTTTCCGCTTTGGAAACGGTTCTGACCACCTTGCATGCCGGGGGGAAGTTTGGCGGAGATGGTTATAAGGTTTCCGGGGGTTTGCACGGAGTGGGTGTTTCAGTGGTAAACGCTTTGTCTACTTATGTTCGAGCAGAGGTTCGTCAAAATGGAAAGATTTATATGCAAGAATATAAAATGGGAAAAGCTAAAGCCAAAATTAAAACCATTGGCAAGACTAAAGAAACGGGAACTACTATTGAGTTTGAACCGGATCCGGCTATTTTCAAAAAAATTGAATGGAATTGGGATAAGATTTTAAAGTATTTGAGAGAGCAGGCCTATCTCACCAAAGGAGTTTACATTAAATTGATTGATGAGCGTAGCGGGCGGGAAGAGTTGTTTCGTCAGGCCGGCTTTTGTTTTGACGGAGGAATCAAATCTTTTGTTAATTTTTTGAATAAAGGAAAGGAGATAGTCAATAAAAATATTTTCTATGTGGAAAAGGAGCAGGAGGGAATGTTGGTTGAAGTGGCTATGCAGTATCAAAGCGGCTTAACGGAAACCGTACAGTCTTTTGCCAATAATATTCATACCGGAGAAGGGGGAATGCACGAAACCGGTTTTCGTACCGCTTTAACCAGGACTATAAATGATTACGCGCGGAAAAATAATATTTTAAAAGAGAAGGATGCCAACTTAACTGCTGATGATATCCGAGAAGGATTGACAGCGGTTATTTCCGTGAAATTGGGTGAACCGCAATTTGAAGGACAAACCAAAACCAAATTGGGAAATTCGGAGGCACGAACAATTGTTAATAATGTTACTTCCGAGGCCTTGGCCGAATATTTTGATAAACACCCGGCGGACGCCAAAGCGATTATTATGAAGGGGCTTATTTCCGCCAAAGCTCGTTTGGCCGCCAAGGCCGCCAAAGAGGCGGTGGTTCGTAAAGGAGCATTAGATGGTTTAACTTTGCCGGGAAAGTTGGCGGATTGCTCCAGTAGAAAACCGGAACTTTCCGAATTGTATATTGTGGAGGGAGATTCGGCCGGTGGATCCGCCAAACAGGGAAGAGACAGGGAGTTCCAAGCCATTCTTCCCTTGCGAGGAAAAATTTTAAATGTGGAAAGAGCTCGTTTGGATAGAATGTTGGCTTCGGCGGAAATTAAAAATTTGGTGGTGGCGATGGGAACCGGGGTTGGTGATAAGATTAATTACGACAAAGCCAGATATCATCGCATTATCATTATGACCGATGCCGATGTTGACGGTTCTCATATCAGGACACTGCTTTTAACATTGTTTTACAGATACTTTCAAGAATTGATTACTCGGGGCTATGTTTATATTGCCCAACCGCCTCTCTACCAAATTAAAAAAGGAAAACAGGTGGAATATGCCTATTCCGATGAAGAAAAAGAAACTATTGTCAAAAAAATGACTAAAGGACAGAAAATGTCTCCGGAGGAACGGGAGAGTGGAAAAGTCGCCGGTATTGTTATTCAACGGTATAAAGGTTTGGGAGAAATGAATCCGGAGCAACTTTGGGAAACAACGATGAATCCGGAAACGCGGGTAATGCAACAGGTAAAAATTGAAGACGCCCAAAAGGCGGATCAGATTTTTGATATTTTGATGGGGAATGAAGTAGCTCCCCGTAAGAAATTTATCCAAGCCCACGCCAAAAGCGTGCAGAATTTGGATGTTTAATAAATAATAATCAATTATGGGTATAGACGAAAAGTGTTTAACTAAAAAAGGATATATTAAGGCCGGAGCGCCGGTTCCCAAAACTATCGGTCCGGGAGGGATACCCGATATTAAACCGACCAATATTGCACCGGAACAAAAAAATGTAGAACAAGTATTAGAGCATTTTTTAGATTTAAGGCGTTGGATGGGAATTAGTAATGAAATAGCCGGAGAATATAAAGAAATTATTAGAAGCGTTGGGCAAGAAGTGGCGAATATGAATAAGGAAGGAAAGAGAGTGACATTGTCTTTTTTGATACGAATGTTAAGAGGTATGGACGGTGGGAGTATTGATATTGAAAGAGGGAGCGTTTTAGATAATTTGTTAGATGTTTTAAAGAAAGAGGTTGGGGGACAGGGAGAGATAAATGTTTACCCGGTATTTTTATTTCAAGAGAATGAAATATATATATTTTCTCGGGAAATAGATATTGTGCTTGATATTAAATTTGACCAAAACAGAAACACTCAACCGATTTTTCAAACAATACACCTTGGTTCTACAGATACTCAAAATCCAATCGTTTCTCATCGGAGAATGGTGAATAAAAATGTTAATTTTACCATCAGTTATTTTGATCGAAAAAATGAGAATTATGATCAAAGGATAGCAACGATTGCTCAAGAAATCGCCAACAGCGCTCGTCAAGAACATAGCAGAATAAATTGGAATACGGGAACAGGTTTACCGGCAGGAGAAGGAGGGGGCGTAAGGATTGTTAGATTTGATAAGTAAAAAATCTTGACATCTTCAATTAAGTAGTTGAATGTCGATTAAAAATGGTTTTAAAAAATCATACGAACAATTTAAAAAATAAAACAAAAATATGACAAAAATAGCAATCAATGGTTTTGGTCGGATTGGACGACCAAGTTTAAAAATAATTTTAGAAAAACCGGAAATGGAAATTGTTGCCATTAATGATTTGGGAGACATTAATTCTTTGGCTTATCTTTTAAAATACGATACCGCCTATGGCGTTTATAATAAAACGGTAGAGGTGGAAGAGTTGCCGGAAGAGGAATATAATTTTTTGATTATAGATGGGCAAAAAATAAAAGTTTATGCCAATAAAGAGCCGGAAAAATTGCCTTGGGGGGAATTGGGAGTGGATGTGGTTTTGGAGTGTACCGGATTTTTTAAAGATACCACCGGAGCCGGCGGACATTTGCGAGCCGGAGCTAAAAGAGTGATTATTTCCGCTCCAACTAAAGATGAGCAGATTAAAACAATTGTTTTGGGAGTTAATCACAATGAAATTACCGCCGAAGATCAAATTCTTTCCAACGCTTCTTGTACAACGAATTGCATTGCTCCCATAATGAAAGTTTTGGAGGATAATTTCGGAGTAGAGAAATCTTTAATGTCCACTATTCATAGTTACACTTCCACTCAAAATTTGGTTGACGGAGCCTCCAAGAAAGATTTACGACGAGGGAGGGCGGCCGCCCAAAATACCATTCCCGCTTCCACCGGAGCGGCAATTGCCACTACTAAAACTTTGCCTCAGTTAATTGACAAATTTGACGGAATGGCTTTTAGGGTACCGACAGTCGTCGGCTCCATCAGTGATGTGGTGGCGGTTGTTAAAAGAGAGGTAACGGTGGGAGGAATAAATGACGCCCTAACCAAATCCGCCCAAGAAAATTTAAAAGGTATTTTATCTGTTACGGATGAGCCGTTGGTTACCCATGATATTATTGGCAATCCCCATTCCGTAATTGTTCAAACGGAATTAACAAAAGTTATTGGAGGAAATTTGGTGAAAGTGGTCGGCTGGTATGATAATGAGTGGGGATACAGTAATCGTTTGGTGGAGTTGGCGGAGTTTGTGGGGAAGAAAATTTAATAACAAAAACAATTTCCGAAGAGGTAATTTAATTTTTTAAACCCTATGTTTGATTTTATTAGCAAATTTTTTGTAGTCAAAAAGATTCGGAGGAAGATAAATTTAAAAAACAAGAAAGTGGTAGTAATGGGCATCGGCTTGCACGGCGGAGGAGTTTCAATGATAAAGTGGCTGGTACAACAAGGAGCGCGAGTGGTTGCCACTGACAAAAAAACCAAAGAAGATTTGGCATCTTCTTTGCAAAAATTAAATAAACTTGTTAAAAATAAAAAAATCAAATTAGTGGTGGGACGCCATCGTTTGGATGATTTTCGTTCGGCTGATTTAATAATTAAAAATCCCAGCGTACCTTGGACAAATACTTATATTAAATTGGCTAAAAAAAATCATATTCCGGTGGAAATGGATTCCAGTTTGTTTTTCAAACTTTCTCCTTCTCGGAAAATAATTGGCATTACCGGCACCAAGGGAAAAACAACTACCTCTTACATCATTGAAGCGATTTTAAAAAAAGCGGGCAAAAAAACGGTGATGGTTGGCAGTGGGCAAATAACCGTTATGGATAGACTAAAATTGATTAACAAAAATACCTATGTTATTTTTGAGCTTTCTTCTTGGCGTTTATCCGCTTTGCGTCGTCACAAAACCAGTCCCCGTTACGCCGTCGTAACTAATATTTATCCCGATCACTTGAATTATTACAAAACAATGAACGGATATATTCAAGACAAGTTGGCGATAGTAAAATTTCAAAAGAAGAATAATTTGGCGGTTCTGAATTATGACGATAAAGAGGTGCGAGAGTTCGCCGAAGAAACTAAAGCGGAAGTTTCTTTTTATTCCGCCAAAGATAAATATTCCATTATCCAGGATGTTTATTTGGAAAATGGCAAAATAAAATATCGTACCGATAACGATGATGGAACTATCTGTGCCGTCAATGAATTAAAAATGTTGGGACATCATAATGTCTATAATATAATGGCGGCCACAGCGTTGGCTTTGCGTTTGAGAATTCCTCCCAAAGTAATTCGTTCGGCGGTTATTAATTTTCAAGGAGTGTCCCATCGTTTGGAATTTGTGGGGAAAAGAGGAAATAAATTTGCTTACAACGATTCGGCGGCCACCACTCCCGAGTCGGCGGTGGCCGGTCTGGATGCCTTTTTGGATGGAGCGGAAGTTAATAATATTTATTTGATTGCCGGTGGTTCCAGTAAAAAGTTGGATATGTCCATTTTGGCAGATAAAATTATTCAAACTCCAGAGGTTAAAAAAGTTGTTTTGCTGAAAGGACAGGCCGGAGAAGAAATAATGGAACTTATCAAAAAATCGGGGCAGGCGCAAAAGGTATTGGCTATGGTTGATAATATGCCCGAGGCGGTTGATTTGTTGAATAGGGAAATTGAACGGACGGAGAAGAAGGATATGAATAACGATAAGTCCCAAAATAAAATGGAATTTATTACCAAGGATATTTTATTATTATCTCCCGGTTGTGCCAGTTTTGGTTTGTTTGATAATGAATTTGATCGTGGTCGGCAATTTCGGGAGGAGGTGAAAAAAGTATTAAAATTAAAATAAATAAAACAACCAAAATGAATAAAAAGAAGAAACCGAACAAAAAATATTTTCCCCTCATTTTATTAATTGCTTATTTGATTGAGTTCACCATTCTTGCTTTCAATCCCTATGATCGTTCCGTTTGGTGGGCGGAAAATATTCCCGTTTTAATAACGGTACTTTTTTTGGTGATAACTTACCGTTGGTTTAAATTTTCCAATTTGGCATATTTTTTAATGGGAATGTTTTTAATGTATCATACCATCGGCGGGCATTTCACTTTTGAAAGAGTGCCTTTTGATTTTTTTGATAATCTATTGGCAAAAACACATCTGAATTTTTTATTTCCGATTGGACGAAATAATTTTGATAGAGTGGGTCATTATCTGGTCGGCGTTTTTGCTTATCCTTTGGCAGAATTTTTTTACAGAAAGAAATTGGTTCGTAAACTGTGGGTGGCGATTATTTTTGGCGTTTTCGCTTTGGGATTTTGGGCGGCTTTTTATGAAGTCGTTGAAATGATTTATGCCATCAGTGATGGTGGAGTATCGGGACAATCATTTTTGGGTTCTCAGGGAGATATTTGGGACGCTCAAAAAGATATGCTTTTGGATATTTTGGGAGCGATTACCGTCTTTGTTTTATTTGGACGATATTTAAAACCGAAACCAAAGAGGAAGAAATAAATTGTAAATTATTATTATGAAAAAAACAGTTTTTATTTTATTGGGATTTTTATTTTTTTTGGGAATTTATTCAAAAGTTAACAAAGAGTCTTTTCGGGGAGTGGTGGATAAAAACAGTAATGTGGAAATTGAGTTTAAGATAAATAAGGGTGATGGCTCTACGGAAGTGGGAGAAAATTTGGCTCAAGCCGGTTTAATTAAAAGCAAATATTATTTTTGGTACTATGTTTGGCGAACCAAAACCGACACCAAATTGCAAGCCGGTACTTACGCCATCGCTAAAAATATGACCATTCCTCAGATGGTGGAAAAATTTTCTCAAGGAAAAATCAAACAAAACATTACCAAACTGATTGTTCCGGAGGGATTGACTAATGATAAAATTGTAAATTTGCTCAAAGAAATTAAGCCGGAAATCGTATCGGAATTCCGGGAAATTATTCAGTGTGATTGTTTAAATAAGCCCGACTGTGTTTGTAATCGCTTTGGTAAAAAATACGATTTCATTTCCGCCATTCCCGCCGGATTGGATTTGGAAGGATACCTTTTCCCCGATACTTACTTTTTGGCAAAAAACGAAACAGGAGCAAGTTTGGTCAGTAAGTTTTTGAACAATTTTAATAAGAAGGTTAATCAAGAAGTACGAGCGGAAATTGTGAAACAAGGGAAAACTTTGGAAGATGTATTGACTTTGGCATCTTTAGTGGAGCGAGAAGTTAAGACAGCGGAAGATCGGAAAATTGTTGCCGGTATTTTTTGGAAAAGATTGGAACTTGGTATGCCTCTAGGCAGTGACGCCACTTTGTCTTACATTTTAAAGACTGATAAAATTAAATATGCCACCAAAGACATTGAGATTGATTCTCCATACAATACTTACAAAAATGTCGGTCTGCCTCCGGGACCAATTTGCAATCCCGGTTTAGAGGCGATTTTGGCGACTGTTTATCCTCAGGAAACAGATTATCTTTATTTTTTAAATGATGCCAAAACCGGAGAAACGATTTTTTCCAAAACTAACGAGGAGCACAGTCTAAATAAAGTCAAACACGGACTTTAAATTTAAGATGTAGTGTCTTGATTTAATTATTAAATTTAAAAAATAGCGTGTGGAGAAGTATTGTTAAAATGGATTGGTTAATGCTCTTGCCGATGTTTTTATTGTTGATATTCGGTCTTATTGCCATTCACTCCTTGTCTTATAATTATACCGGAAGCGATTTTAATAATTTTCAACGACAAGCGATATTTACTATCATCTCTTTATTTTTTTTCTTTTTAGTTGCCTTAATAGACTACCGTGTTTGGAAAAATTACGCCAACATCTTTTATGTCCTCAGTTTGTTTTTATTGCTTTTGATTTTTATTGTCGGAAAAGCTACTAACGGAGCGGTTAGTTGGTTTCGTTTGGGATTTTTTAATTTTCAACCGGTGGAATTTGTTAAAATATCTCTCATTTTACTCTTGGCCAAATATTTTTCTCAAATAGAAACCAAAACGCTTACCTGGAAAAACATAATTATTTCCTTTGTTTACGCTTTTATACCGATTTTTTTAGTGGTTCTTCAGCCGGATATGGGTTCGGCTATGGTTTTATTGAGTATTTGGGCGGGACTACTTTTTTTAGCGGGATTAAAATTAAGACAGGCGACGGTTTTAATATTTGCCGGACTGTTGGCGGTCGGCTTGACTTGGACAATGGTTCTACATAGTTATCAAAAACAACGGATAATCAGTTTTTTAAATCCTGCCCGGGATGCTTTAGGGAGTGGATACAATGTTATTCAAGCGATGGTAGCCATCGGTTCCGGTGGACTCGGAGGTAAGGGTATCGGCAACGGTTCTCAAAGTCAGTTGAATTTTATTCCGGAAAAACATACGGATTTTATTTTTGCAACTATCGCCGAAGAGAGTGGGTTGATAGGAGTGTTTTTGATAATTTTATTTTTTTTAATCATATTTTTTAGAATGAAAGTGGTTACGGAAACGGCCCGGGATCGTTTCGGTAAATTATTGGTTAGCGGTGTGTTGATAATGATATTTTTTCAGGTTGTTGTAAATATGGGGATGAACCTTGGTGTTTTGCCGGTAGCCGGACTATCCTTGCCATTTTTAAGCTACGGAGGAAGTTTTTTGATAACCATTATGGTTTTAATGGGTATGATTCAAAATGTTTGGTTAAAAAATCATAACTGAATTTTTCGGTAAATTGAGAAAAGTATTTACTGTTGAATTCTGACGAATTCAACAGGCATTGACATTCTTTAGTGAAGATGATAATATTGTTGATGTTATGGAATATTCCGGTCACGCTTTCTATGGATTTGATTGGACGATTTTTTCGGAAATGAAAATTATCAGCAAATTTAATTTCGTTAAATGTTATTAAAATTCGTATGGTAAAGAAAATAAACATCCAATCCCATTGTCCGGTTTGCAAGAAAAAGCGATCTTTACACACCGGAGAAGTTATTTCCGGAAAAGGCAGTTCATTGGTTGTTTATAATAAATGTAAACATTGCTTAAGTGCTTCTTTGTCGGTAATTTCTAAATCCAAAAAAGCCGGTGACTCCTTAATCGCCGTGGAAACTCTGACGGATTTGTCCGTAGAGGAAGCTAGAAATTTACTTAATAGAGAACCCTTGAGCGCCGACGATGTTTTAACCGTTTATCAATCAATTGCCAAATAGAATTTATAATAAGTAGTAGGTATAATATATGTCAAAAATGAATTTACAAGCCAGTTTGAGAGAACTGAAAGAAAAAAGGGATGGTAAAATCCCCGCTATTTTATATGGAAAAGGTATAGAAAATAAAACTCTTTGGGTGGACGCTAAAGATTTTATCAAAGTTTACCGAGAGGTTGGAGAAAGTACCCTGTTGGATTTGTCTGTTGAAAAGGATGGTAAGCAATCAGTTTTAATTCATGACATCCAAACCCACCCCTTAACCGGTGAAATTATTCACATTGACTTTTATCAGGTAAAAATGGATGAAAAAATTGAAACGGATATTGAGTTGGTTTTTGTTGGAGTTGCTCCGGCTGTTAAGGAGTTGGGTGGAACTTTCGTAAAAAGTTTGGATAAATTGCCAATTAGGGCTTTGCCGGGAGATTTGGTTGGTCAAATTGAAGTGGATATTTCCGGTTTGGCAACTTTTGACGATCATATTTATGTAAAGGATTTAAATATTCCCGAAGGAATAGAGTCATTGATTGAGGAAGATACGGTAGTGGCCTTGGTTACTCCGCCTCGTTCTCAAGCGGAAATGGATAAACTGGATGAAGAAGTTGATGGTGATATTTCTCAGGTTGAAGGAATGGAAGACAAGGATGGTGTCGGTGAAGGTGAGAGCGCTGAAGGAAAAGAAGCAACAGCGGAAGATAAACCGGCGGACAAAGCGGACAAAGAAGAAGGAAAATAACCACTTCGAGAATACGAAAACACTTACCCGGTTGTTTGTTTAGTTGTTATTGATAATTATTTTCATTGTCAATACTACAAATAAAAATAATGTTCACAAAAAATAAAACACAATTTCAGAACTTCTTACAAACGGCAATAATCGGTGCTTTACCGATTATTGTTGTTTTTTTCGGAGTGTGTTTTCCTTGGCGAATGGAAGATAATTTTAAACCGGCTTATCTTTTGGTCACCGCCAATACTGACGGAGAAGATGTTGATAAGAAAGATGAAGATAAAGATGATGATATTAAAGATGAAATTAAGGATTTAAAAAAGGATATTAAAAAAATAGAAAAAGCGAAGCAGAAAGACGAAGGAGAAGCCCAACAAATCAGAAGTACCATTTACAGTGTTGCTAAAAATATTAACAATCTGGAAGGACAAATTAAAAAATACGAAGAAACACTGGGTAGGTTGGACCAAGAAATTAAGGCGGGTGAAGAAGAGATAGCTCGCGACAAAAAAATACTTTCGGAAATTGTCCGTAAAATTAATAAGCAAAATCTGGAAATACAATTATTGCTCTTGGATAACCGGCGGGGTATGGATGATTATATCCGCAATCGGGATTTATTAAATGACCTAAAGGACAGATTGGTGAAAGAGGTGGATATTTTAAAAGAAAAGAGAAGGGAGTTAGAGAAAGAAAAAGAGGAGGCCGGTAAATTAAAAGATGAGTTGGCCGGAAAGAGAAAAGATTTGGAAAAACAAAAAGTACGCCACGCCGTTTTGTTGGATATGAAAAATCAGGAAATCAAAGAAAAGGAAAATAAGATTAAGGCGATAAACAGAAAGATAAATGCTTTGCAATCGGCATTATCCAGTTTTTTGGGTAAATCTTTTAATGCTAAGGATATTGTGGAGGCGGTTAGGTTTGCCAGCAAAAAAACCGGTGTTCGCAAAGAGTTTCTGATGGCGATGTTAGATAAGGAAACCGACTTGGGAAGATTTACCGGTGGATGTACTTATAAAAATACCAAAATGCGCACAAGCGACAAAAAGGAATTTAAGAAGATTTGTAAGGAGTTGGGGTATAATTACAAAAAAAAGAAAATTTCCTGTGCTTTAAGTTACGGATACGGTGGAGCGATGGGGGTGGCACAATTTATGCCCACCACTTGGATTGGTTATAAATCAACCATTGCCAGATATACCGGACATAATCCACCAGATCCCTGGAATTTGACTGATGGAGTGATGGCGATGGCGGAAAAGTTACGTCGAGCGGGGGCTAACAAAAAAAGCCGAGAGCATTATGCTGCCAAGGCTTATTATTGCGGTGGACCGTCCAGTAGATATTGGAATACTCATTGCGAGGCCTATGCCGACACGGTTATTAGCTGGGCTAAGGGTGGATATAAAGAGTATTTTTGATGGAATGAGGTTGTATTTTCAACATTTTCTTAGGGCTGGAAGCAGTCCTTTTGTATATAGAATTAAAAAGTGATTTTTGTAAAATAACTAAGATCATTGTATAATAAAAACACAAGCAAAATCTTTTGATTAAAAGTAAAATTGAATAAAAAACAGAAACAGTGATGAAAAAATGAGAAGGCAGTTTATTTGTAGATGACATAATTCGTTATTAAAAAACGGAATTTAAATTCAGCAGTGAAAGATTGATGTTTAATAAATTTGCTGAAAGATTTTTCATAAGCCAATTAGCTGTTTATTAAATAAATCTTAAAAAATAAAAAATGAGAAAAAGAAAGAAAAACAAAAAAGCACAGCAAACAAGGTCTTTGGTTGTCGTAGCGGGGGGTATATTTTTAACTGTATTTGCAGTACTATTTGTGACTTTTTCACTAACAGTGTGGAACAATAAAAAGGAGGGTACGGATAGTGATAAGATTAACAAATTATTTCAACAATCAAAAACCGCACTTGCACCAACATCAATTATTGTTTATAAAACCAAACAAGATTATTATGGATTGGTGCCGATTACCCTATCTTCTGATAAAAGTAAGGTTGTTGCTTTTATGGACTTGGAGGGTAAGTTACCAACAAAGTTGATTGACAATTATTTAATGGATAACGGTGCGTTACTAACTAATGGTATACATGGTGTATTCTTAGATCTTTCGTATCAGCAGTACCGTGAAATGTTAAAAAATAATACTCTAAGTGTTGAAGATCTTTTAAAGGAGCATATTAAAGACGATAAGCCGTTTACAGAATTGTATGCTTGTGATGATGGTAAGTCACATAGCCATGAGGAAAAAGTGCAAATAATAAATGATTTGATTAATACACACAAACTGACAAGTACATGTATTAATCTTTTGGATACAGGGAACGGAGAAGGCGAAAAGTGTCCAACATTTAAAGTAAAGGCCTGCGATAAAGATGAAAAAAGAATTTGGAAAGTGATTGATGGTTGCAGAAGACCGGGGGAGTGTGTCAAGATAAGCAATGTTAATGATAGTACGCTCGACTACACCGTAACTCCACAAGAAGAGGAAAAATTTTATCAAGCAATATCAGAATTTTATGATGCTACTAAAATTAATCATATCAGACAATTACTTAATGAATATAAGCAAAAATATCCGGAGGGATATTATGTGATT
>CAYORE010000131.1:0-2942 GCA_964406325.1 uncultured Bdellovibrionales bacterium
TCATTAAATTTGTTAATTTGTAAAATAGTTGTGATTGCCAAAAAAACCAAAATTAATAAATAGAACATATTCACAAAATCCCTTACCGCCTTCCAAGCTACACTTATTGCCATTCTTGCTTGAGGAGAAAAAAATACATCATTATACAACTTATCTGAAATCGTCCATTGTAAAATATTAGATGCCGTTGTTAACAAAAAAGCAGATAGACTAATTTTTTCATCGTCATCTTCATTAGAATAATACGGAGCAAGATCACTCGCTTGCGTTTCCAAAAAACGATCATCCATTTCCTCCTGTGAAACTCCCAACCACCTGGCTAATGGATTCCAAGATTCGGTGGCCCTTACTAAAGGCAAGTCCATTCCAAACAACCCAAAAACAACCAACCCCACTAACAGCCCGACAAAAAACTTTTTCTTAAATTTTCCTTCCAAAATTTGAATCACTTCTTTTATATTTTAAATTTTCAAATTTATTTATAATCTCTTAATCGGTAAATACCGATTTCAATCGACAAATGTCTATTACCAATCACTGAGCATTACCTAATTCTGTCCTTCGTAAATCATACTTTGAATTAAACTAACTCCTCCTTCATATTTTTGATTAATCTTATCAATCTGATTCAAAGCCGGCAACGAAACATTGCCATAACCGGTCCTCATAAATGAAGTCAGCGTTGAAGTTGCCAAACTGGTTACCACCTGTTCCACCGAAGTGGCATTGGAAATCATCTCTATCGGTGCCGCTTCCGATTTGGCCACCAACTGCGAAATTACACTACCGGGAATACCGTTTTGCGGATCAAATCCTTGATTGGCTATCGCTTTGGTCCTTTGAACATCTCTAACCATATTCATATAATTTAACACCATCGCCTTTGTCTTATCCTTAATTACTTTCGCATCGTTAAAATCGCCGGCCTTCCATTCATAAAAAGCGTCCAAATTTTTTCCCGCAAAAACTTCCGCATAGGGATTTACCGCCTTAACTCCCGTCTCTCCCTCCACAAAACTACCTATCGTCTGTTTTGGCGGACCACCAAACAATTCCTCTTTTAGCTCTGTTTCCACCGCTCGTAAAGTATCCGCCTCCCCCGGAGTTACCCCTTCTTTCAAAGTCTTAAAAAAATCCGTCATCATCTGTTCCCCCGCCCGACGGCTGGTTCCATAAATAAAATCTTCGTAATTGGTAATCACATAAGATTTATGTCCATTGCCACCAACAATCAAATCTCCCATCGTACTTTGAATTTGTTTAATTGCTTCCTGTTGCATTCTGGCCAAAATAATACTCTGTGTTTTTTGTTCCACGGAATTTAATATATTGCCCAAATCCATTCCCATTACATTTTCCGTCGGCCAAGCCGCCCCGACAGGTTGCACCATAACCAAAAACAACCCTGTCAACAACAGTCCTTTTAAAACCCTATTAATTTTTCCTATCTTCTTCTTCATTTTCTAATTTTTTCTACTAAACTTATTTCTAAATAATAAACTTGTTTCAAACAATTTTCAACTTTTGACTTTACAACCCCACAAACGCTTGACCGGCGAATGCTGGTCTTGACCGACGAATACTCGGTCTTGACCAGCGAATGCTGGTTTTGACCACTCTCCACAAGCCGGACTCGTGGCGAAGCGATAATGAAGCCACTATTCCGGCTTGTTGTTTTAAAACACCAAAAAACAATCAGTTTTAATCAATACCATTTTACTTAACATTTTAACATTAAATCATTTAAAATTGATTCAAAATTCTTGACCGGCGAATGCTGGTTTTAACCGGCGAATGCTCGGTCCTGACCGGCGTATGCCGGTTTTAACCAACGAATACCGGTCTTACCCACCAATTGCTAATCTTCATTTTCTTCCTCACTCTTACCCAACTCTTCCCCCTCCTCCGTACTTCCCACCTTATATTTTAACAAAATACCATCCATCTCCGTTTGTATACTTTGCATTTCCGTTATCACCGCCTGTAACTTCCCAATCATAACACCCATAGCAATTGGATCGTCTTTTCTAAAAACGACTTCTTCATCCTGTTCAGTTAAGTATTGCAACAAGGCCACCGTTCTCTTATGTACATCTTTTAAAACATACGGAGTCTCCAACCTCTTTAATTCTTCCACAAATTTCATTAACTTAACCTTGCTCTGCTTGGCCTCTAAATCATTCCCTGTTACAATGTCTTGCCCAATCCCAACCATAAACCTATCCAATCTATCATTAAAAGATTTTTCATCATTGGCGCTAAAAGGCAAATTATTAACCGCTAAAAAACTAACCTCCGCCAAATAATCCTCAATCTCCTTTTTTATTTTTTTTCTTTTCTTTTTACTGCTACTGGCCACCACCTTTGGCAAAATGTTTAATTCCCCTTCAGGAATATCCTTGATTTCCTCTTCAATGTCCACATCGCCAACCGTTTCCTTGGCCAATTCTTGAATATCCTCCTCCGTTAAAGACACCCCTTTCAGCTTATTAATATCATCAATTTTGGTAACCAAACCATCTTCATTGGCATTCTTAAAAGTTTCTATTGCCGTCCCTTTTCTCGCTCTTAACTTAGCAATAAATTCTTTTGTTAAATTTTTTCGCTCTTTTTTTTCTCCCTTTTCTTGATGAGACACTTTTTTGTCCTCAATAACTGAAGTCCCTATTCTATCTCCCGGTGCCGGCACCAAAGGGTCGTACCCACTGGAAATCTCCACCCCGTCCGTATAGCCATCTCCATCCGTATCCGCTTTTTGCCAATCTGTCCCCAAGGCCTTTTCTTCTTCATCACTTAGACCATCCTGATCCCTATCTTGAAAATAATCCAATTTATTATCATTTGCCCCGGAAAAATGAAACAGAAGAAAGCTTGCCAATAGCAAACCTGCAAAAACAATTATTTTGCTGTCCTTTTCCCTCATTGTCATAAATTTAACTCCC
>CAYORE010000132.1:0-6000 GCA_964406325.1 uncultured Bdellovibrionales bacterium
ATTTCCCGTCAACATATTGGAAATTGCCAAAACCAACACAAAGCCCAAGACACTGACCACCAATCCGATAATAGCATAAGTCAACCAATCTTTGGCCATAGTTACGATTGTATTGTTGCTAAAAGACATAATAAACATCACCCCTGAACCGACAAATGCCAAAACGGTTAATACAAATACCAGCCCAAGTAACCATTTCAAAATATTTAAAACGACTTCTTTGGCGCTTGTTTCCGGCAAACCGGTTTCACTTCCGCTAACGGCTTGTTGACCTTGTGTCCAACCCTGAGCCAGCACTTTGTTTACAGACAAAACATTGACTTGAATAAATAAAATAAAAGAAAAAATTATTGTTACGAATAATACTATTTTTTGCATAAGATAATTTTAAACCTTAATAAATAAAATATTTAACCAAATTAATTGTCAAATAACCGATAATAGACGCACCAAAAAGCCAGCCGGAAGTAATCAACATCTTCTTTGAAGCAATAATGGTATTTTCATTTCCGCCGGCTGTTACCAATCTTATAAAACCGATTACAAATCCAAATAAACCGATAACAAGAATTAAAGCGCAAACAAGAATTAAAACATCAAAAATATTAGCGACTCTATCGGCATTGACAATAGCCGGAGCATTGGCCGGAGGAGTTACTGCCGGCTCTTCTACAAATTGTGCTCGCCCGATTAACGGGAATGAAATAAGAAACAAACCAATCAAAATCAAATCAACAATTTTTCTTTTCATCTCTTTAAAAAACTTAAAAACATTTATAGTTCACGATTATTTTACACATTCTTACTTTACAGTATAACAGATTTACAAAAAAAGCCAACTACCAGTCTATTCTAATTAAAAAAGTGACCACAGGGCCACTTTTTTATTTGAATTGCAATTCAAAATTATCTGGTGGTAATACTTATGCCTCCGCCGGCTCCACCACCGGCACCTCCTCCGGTCAACACATTTCCCAAGAACAAAACAATGGCATAGCCAAGAACACTAACCACCAATCCGATAATTGCATAAGTCAAAATATCTCTGGCAGTATCGGCTCTATCACTACCGGCCGCCGTAATAAAGTAAATACCGGCGATTACAAACATCAAAACGGCTACCGCAAAGACAACAGCCAATAACCCTTTGATAACGGTAAAGAGAACTTCAATAAAATCAGTTCTTCCCGACTGGGTTACACCCAACTCCACTCCTCGTGTCGGATCCGGATCAAACTGTGCTTGTGCCGGCTGTGTTGTCATTGCCATTGGCAATGCCAACATCAAGAAAGCCATCCCGCTAAAAATAAATTTTTTTGTTTTTGTCATTATTTTCACCTCCCTTTCTAGATTAAATATTAATTATTTTAAATAAACCTAAGTGTTACAATTTACAAGTGTAATACTTTCCTGTTCCCCGGTATTTTTACAAATCAATTTACCCGATAAAATACACCCAATATTATCACAACTTAACAAATTCCACCTCACCACCTTTAAACACGACTTAACCTTACTGTTTGAATATAACCAGACCTACCTTAAAACCGTTTGGCTAAACAATAAAATTTTCATCAGAACAATCGGTGTTACAACAGGCAAATATTGGAACCGGATTACCAAATAAAGAACAGAACAAAACACCACTTGCCGATCGTCAATCACTAACCCGATGAATCTCTTTTCCAAACATCACAAGTCGGCAAAATAAACACTTAAAAACAATTTCTTACTGAAGTAGGGTTGCCACTCTGGAAACTAATATCAAAGCCAGTCCCGCCACTGCTACTCCCAATAAAGAATAAGTAATTGTTTTTGTTGCTCGTTTGGCTACATCAGCACTTCCGGCCGCAAAAATATACATAATTCCTCCAATCAACAAACTTATTATAGCAAGTATTCCAATAATTGACAACAGAAACCTCAATGTTCTCACGACAATGGCTGTTAAGGTCGGAGCCTGCTCCAATGTTGTTGGCATAGCTGCATCAGGTCCACCTAAAACAATGGTTTTTATTTCTCTTAGAAATGACGGACCGGCCACCGCCAAAGCTAATCCGACAATAGCAAAAGTCAAAGTGTTTTGAGCCATCTTTTTCAACTCCTCATTACCTCCGCCCATTCCCGCCAAAACATACATAATACCACCGATTACTATAAACAACACCGCTAAATAAGCTATAACATTTCGCAAATGAAGCATTACCCCTTCAAAAAAACCGGTAATAGAAGGTGTCCCCACCGGATTTATAATTCGTATTTCCGCTCCCCAAGCGGTTGCCCCAAACAACAACAAAAACATTGATAATAAAAATAATTTTCTCATAAAATTTTAAAAAATTAAAACAATCTTTTATACAATTGGCATTAAGTTAGTGACAATCGGCAATGGCATCGGCGGTTTAATTACCAGAACACCAAAAGGCGACAAATTGAAGAAAATCGGCGAAGAATAAAATCTAAAAGCAGGTACTTACACATTTATTCCCAATAACACCAAAACTTGCCTAACGACTAATAGAGCCGTTCCGGCCACCAAGACACCAATAATGGAATAAAACAATCCCTTGCGCGCTCTTTCCGCTCGTCCCGTATCGCCTCCGGAAGCGATAAACATAAAACCGGAAATCACGAAACCGATAGTGGCTACTACTCCCACCAGAGAAATTACCCAGCGCAAAATTCTTAGTAAAATTTCTCGCACCGGTGTTGCCTGAGCAATAACTTGACTGCCGTGATCTTGACCGTTTCCGGTTAGGGCGACAATTTCTTTTAGAATGGAAGGAGCGGCTACCGCCAAAGCAAAACCGATTAAAGCGAAAGTGATAATTTTTTTTGCTAATTCCAATTGACTTGATTTTCCGGCGGAAGTAATATAAACCACTCCACCCACCACAATCATAATTACTGCCAGCCAACCAATAATTGCTTGTAACCTTGCCAAAAATCCACCAATCAATTCCGTAAAACTGTTTACCCGCAAGGGATTTTGATAAGTCACTTGAGTGTAGGGTAGTGTTTGCGCATCTAAGAAATTAGACAACCCAAACAATCCCAATAATAACACAAAAGAAAAAAGGTAAAATTTTTGAACAAGTGTTAATGACATAATTATAATAATATATAAAAACAATATTAATTAAAAAACCAACCTCCAATCAGACAACTGCTCCAATCATTTAAATCTTTTTATGATTTATTGAAATTATTTAAAATAAACCAAAACCTCATCTTTAAATGGAAAATAACTTACCCAAATCAATTCAATTCTAACTATTCATAGTTTAGCACATTTAAAAATCATCCGCAATAATTTAATAACCTTTGAACAGATGACCAAACTGTAAATTTATGGTATAATCAATTCAGTGATTGGAGCATTAAGACAATATTTCAATAACAAAATAACAAATACGCACAAAATGAAAACAAAAATAATAATTACCGGTGTAATTCTAATCTCCCTTATTTTTTCCGGCTGTCTCAAAAAGAAACAACAGGCAGTTCCGCAAATCCCTTTGGAAGTTTGGGGAATTTTTGACGATTCGGATGTTTTTACGGCTATCAACAGTACTTTTGAGCAAAATAATCCCTTCGTCCCGAAGGTTACATATCGTAAAATAACCGATAGAAATGTTAAGGAATTTGAAAAAGAACTAACCGACGCTTTGGCCAGCGGACACGGTCCCGATATTGTTTTCTTTAAAAACAGTTGGTTGCCTAAACACGGAAATAAATTGGCACCGATGCCCAATTCGGAACAAGCACTGGCTGATTTTAAAAATACTTTTATTGATGTCGCTCAACAGGATTTTATTTATAAAAACTATATTTTTGCCAAACCCCTTTATTGCGACACTTTGGCTCTTTACTACAATAACAATATTCTTAATCAAGCCGGACTGGTTAAACCGCCGGCCACTTGGGATGAATTAAAACAATATACCAAACTATTAACCAAAATAGACAAGTATGGCAATATCAAGCAATCCACCATCGCTCTTGGAAGGGCTAAGGATCCGGGAGGTATTAACCGTGCCGGAGATATTATTGCTTTAATGATGATGCAGGGCGGAGCGGTGATGAATGAAGGAGGAAGCTTGTATGCCGAATTTAACAAATCGTTGGATAATAGTGGTGATCCGGGAGTTATCGCCTTGAATTTTTTTACCGCCTTTGCCAACAGTGCCGGACCTTTGTACTCTTGGAACACCAAAATGCCTTACTCAGTTGATGCTTTTCGCTATGGTCAAACGGCAATGATGATAAATTATTCTTACTGGTACGACCGTTTAAAAAGATCTGATCCCAAGCTTGATTTTAGTATCGCTCCCGTTCCTCAGTCGGGAGTGGAAAACAAAACGGTAAATTATCCCAATTACTGGGGCTTGGCGGTTATCAAAAACAAAAACATTCCCGCCAACTCCGGCTATACCAATGCCGATCGTATTCGGGAGTCCTGGCGGTATATTAATTTTATTACCGGCAAACCGGCTCCCGGCAGTCAATTTGATCCGACCAAACATTATTTATCTATGACTCATAAACCGGCCGCCCGTAGAGACTTGATTGAAGAACAAAAAAATGATCCGATTTTGGGAGTTTTTGCTCGTCAGGCCTTAACAGCCAAATCTTGGCGACAGGTAGACAATTTGGCTATTGATGAAATTTTTGTAGATATGATTGATGTTGTTAATCGTGGAGCGATGGGCGTTGGTGAAGCCATTAAAACGGCGGAAGAGAGAATAAATGCTCTGGTGCGAACAAAAACGAAATAGACGAAGGAGTGATGGGCGGTATAAATAGGACTGCCTCCAAACCCAATTTTCCCAATTTATGACTTTTGGAAAAAACTTATCAATCGGTTAGGAATTTAAACCGGCGTTCGCCGGTCAAGACCGAGCATTCGCCGGTCAAGAGTTTAAAACTTAAAATTAATTTAAGATGTGGAAATTTAAAAAAAAATTACTAAAAACAACCATCATAATTTTTCTGGCGACATATTCGTTTCTGTTAAGTGGGCAATTATCTCAAGCAACAATTAACGGTGACGATGCTGATTATCTATTGGGTCATTACGCATATAACAACTGGATTAGTTTACCGTTTGAACAGAGGCGAATAATAAAGGAAGTATATATTACAGGTATTAATAATGGATTAACCCACCAACAAGCCGTTAATGAAGCGCGTAATGTTTGGAATTCTGTTGGTGATGACGCTACATCATCCAGAGCAAGTAATCAAACAATATTATCATCCATCCCGGGACTTAATTGGAATTTTCAAAAACAAGAAAATGGGAATATGTCCTTATCCGGAAATTTTTCTAATAATTTTCATCCTACGGTGCCGGAAGAAAACAGAAATTTTCAAGCAATTATTAATAATAGGCAGTATAATGATAATGACAATTATAACAATAGCCAAAATGCCCTTGACCAAATGGACAATAGTCAAGAACAAGACAATCCGACTTTAAGCGGTGATTCTGGAACAACAAATCAAAATCAATCATTAAATCCTTTGGGACAAAATACCTCACAGAATACTTCCGGCACCAGAAACAATTATACTTGCCCTCAAAACGAAGGGTTGGCGGGAACAAGGTTTTTATTTTTCAGAGGACCACTGGTTCCCTGTGGTATAAATAAACAATGTGCCGGCACCTCCGGCGTTTCCGTCAACCGACCTTGCACTATTTGTCATTTTTTGGTATTAATCCAAAACTTTTTCAACCTCCTTCTTTCAATGTTGGTAGTGGTTTCAATTTTTATGCTAACCGTTGCCGGTGTTTTATATATAATTTCCGCCGGTGGAAAAATGACCGGTATAGCCAAAGAAATTATTCAAAAAACCCTATTGGGCTTTGGGTTGTTCTTACTCAGTTGGTTAATCATTTTTACTTTGCTTAGCTTACTTTCCGCTAACACTTCAATGCTTGGTAGGGGACAAAATGGAATTTTTCAATTCACTTGCGATGAAACAAGCGCGTTTTAT
>CAYORE010000133.1:0-1790 GCA_964406325.1 uncultured Bdellovibrionales bacterium
AAAATTTAAATAAAAATATGTTATCAAAAGAAAAAATTTTGCAAAAGATTTTACGCCGGTTGGCGGAAGGAATTTTGAAAAAACAGCAACCGAGAATTGTGGCTATCACCGGCAGTGTCGGCAAGACAACCACTAAGGAAATGGTGGCCAGAGTTTTAGCGAAAGATTTCAAGGTGGGAAAAAGTGAAAAAAATTACAATAATGAAATTGGTATTCCTTTGGCGATTATCGGTGTTAGCGGAGAGAAAAAAAATTGGTGGCAATGGTTGGGTGTTTTGGGACGAGCTTTTAGGTGGTTGCTTTTTTCCAAAGGATATCCGGAGATTTTGGTTTTGGAGCTGGCGGCGGACAAGCCGGGCGATATAAAATATTTTTGTGAGTTTATTCCCGTTGAAGTGGGAATATTAACAACGGTGGGTATTTCTCATTTGGAAAAATTTAAAAATAAGAAGGCGATTTTTCAAGAAAAAAGTTATCTCTTAAAACAAACTAAGGGCTTGGCAATTTATAACGGTGATAATATTTCTTCGTCCAAATTGGAAAACATTGTAACCGCTAAAAAAGTGTCTTTCGGTTTGGAGGGGAAAGATTTGTCGGCAATAATTACGAAAATCGGCTACAATTACAAAAAGAGGAATGTTTTGGCGGGAATGATTTTTAAATTTGATTACAAAGGTAAATTATTGCCGGGTAAGGTAAAAAATCTTTCCGGGCGACCTTATTTGTACGGTATCGCCCCGGCCTTGGTGGTGGCGGAATATTTCGGAGTAAATTTGGTTG
Organism: uncultured Bdellovibrionales bacterium; assembly: GCA_964406325.1. Classification (GTDB taxonomy): domain Bacteria; phylum Patescibacteriota; class Minisyncoccia; order Moranbacterales; family DUUL01; genus S145-42. Next base: position 781 of record CAYORE010000133.1, read on the forward strand.
AGGCCTTAAAGAGCTTGGAAGATTTTCCGGCTATTCCCGGACATATGTCTTTATTGTCCGGTATTAAAAATACGGTTATTGTGGATGACACTTATAATAGTGCTCCGGCCAGTGTGCGAGAGGCCTTGCGAGTGATTAAGGAAGTTAGGGCCGGAAGAAAGATTGTTGTTTTGGGAGATATGTTGGAATTGGGCTTGGAAGAAGAGAAAGCCCATAGGAAAGTCGGGGCTGAGGTGGCGGAAATGAAAGAAGTTGTTTTGGTGGCGGTTGGTGAGAGGATGAAAGGAGCGGTACAGATGTTTAAAAATATTCGTCAAAAAGAAGGGCGGGAGAATTTAAAAGAAGAAGTTTATTGGCTGGAGAATTCTCGGGAGGCCGGTCGGTTGGTGCAGAAAGTTATGAAAGAAGGAGATTTGATTTTGGTTAAGGGTTCACAGGGGATGAGAATGGAGAGGGTGGTTGAGGAGATTATGGCCGAGCCGAAGAGAAAGGAGGAGTTATTGGTGCGTCAGAATAAAGATTGGCGATAAAGGATTGGGAATGGTTTTAACTGGTGTTCGCCGGTTAAAACCGAGCATTCGCCGGTCAAGACCAGTATTGGCCGGTCAAGACCAGCATTCGCCGGTCGGGAATTTTAAATCAATTTTAAAGGAGTTAATGTTAAAATGTTAAAAGTTTGGTTTATAAAGATGAGTTTAAAAAATAAATTTTGATTGACAATGAAAAAAATAGAGGATGATGAGATATAAAGTGAGGTAAGATTTTAGGAATTTGAGAGGCTGAAAATTTAGGAGTTTAAAATATTTAATGATTTTAAAATTTAAAAATTTAGATAAATGTATGAACAAGAATTTAAAAGTTTTGGGGATAGTAGTTTTGTTAATCGGCTTAGCTGTTGCCGGGTGGTTTTTGTATACTGTTTCGCAGTCGCAGAATGGTGTGAAATTAACGCAGAATAATATAGAAAATCAAAAACAAGAGCAAGGAAAGCAAAAATCCGAAGGACAGAT